>CAYXOM010000502.1:0-3360 GCA_964466565.1 uncultured Mycobacterium sp. | reverse complement strand
AGCCGGCCGGCCCGGTCGGCGTCGGCCAGGGCGAACGCCAGCGGCGCGTTGCGCGACCCCGGGCAGAGCACGACGTCGCGGACCCCGCCGCGGATCAGTTCGTCGACGACCACGCGGGCCTGCGTCGTCGAGGGATTCACCCCTACAGCGTGGCACAGCGCGCGGGGGGCCCCAACACCTCGCGGGGGCCCTCAGAGCAGGGTTCCGGCGAAGAAGTCCAGCATTGCGGCGTTGACCGGGCCGGGCCGCTCCAGGAAACCGAGGTGCCCGGCGTTGGCGATCTGCACGAATCGCCCGGCGGGCAGGGCGTCGGCGACCTCCCGGCCCAGGGCGGGCGGGGTGATGACGTCGTCGGCGAACCCGATCACCAGCGTCTCGGCGGTAATGGATCGGTAAGCCGGCAGCCGGTTGCCGGCCGGCACCACCGTCAGCTGGGCCCGCCAGCCGGGGGTGCGTCGCAGCGGGAAGGCGGTGAACATCTCCAGCCACTCGGTGGCGGCCGGGGAGTTGATGGTCTTGGGCGAGAAGTTCTCCAGCACCCGGACCTTGGCGGCGTAGGCGGCCGGCAACTGCACCCCGGAGCGGGCCAGTTCCAGGTCGGCGGCACGGAAGGCGGCGCGGGTGTCGTCGAGGCGGCCGCGGGTGCCCATCAATACCGCCTGGCCGACGAGGTCGGGACGCTCCAGCATCAACTCCTGGGCGATGAAGGCGCCCATCGACATGGCCACGATCCGCGTCGGGCCGCCGACGGCCCGCTCGATGAGCGCCGCGGTGTCGGCGACCATCTGCGCCGTGCCGAACCCGTCGGCGTTCTCGGTCTCGCCGATGCCGCGGTTGTCGAAGGTGATGCAGCGGTAGCCGGCGGCCAGGAATTCCGGCACCTGGTGGATGTGCCAGGTGCGCCCGGCACCCCCGGTGCCGGAGATGAACAGCACCGGATCGCCCGAGCCGCTGTCCTCGTAGGCCAGGTTCACGGGCGCGAGGTTAGCAACGGCAGGCACCGGCGCACCCGGTCGATCCACCAGTCCCGGCGGGGACCGGCAGCGGCCAGGTCGGCCAGCCGCGCCGGGTCGGGCACGACGTCGGCGACCGGGAGAGCGCCGTCGACCGGGACGAGATCGGCGACGTCGGCGGCGAACAGCCCGCCGGTGCCCAGCCCGCAGGCGTGCTCCAGGCGCGGCAGCGCGGCGGCGGCCCGCAGTCCGGCGCCGATCCCGACCGCGGAGTCCAGCGCGCTGGAGACCACCACCGGCAGGTCGATGCGGGCGGCGATGTCGAGCATCGCCCGCACTCCCCCCAGCGGGGCGACCTTGAGCACCGCGATGTCGGCGGCACCGGCCCGGGCCACGGCCAGCGGGTCGTCGGACTTGCGGATGCTCTCGTCGGCGGCCACCGCGACGCCGGCCCGGCGGCGGACCTCGGCGAGTTCGGCCACCGTGCGGCAGGGCTGCTCGAGGTACTCCAGCGGCCCGTCGGCGCTCAGCGCCGCGGCGGCGGCCACGGCCTGCTCGACGCTCCAGGCGCCGTTGGCGTCCACCCGCACCACCGGGACGAGCGCGCGCACCGCGTTGACCC
The DNA here is from genome assembly GCA_964466565.1 of uncultured Mycobacterium sp. GTDB lineage: Bacteria > Actinomycetota > Actinomycetes > Mycobacteriales > Mycobacteriaceae > Mycobacterium. The sequence goes on along the minus strand of CAYXOM010000502.1, from coordinate 1,785 downwards.
GCGCCACGTCCTCGGCCAGTGTCTGACCCGGCTCGGCGACCTTGACCTTGGCCGTCGTGGCGCCGGGAAAGCGGGCCAGCACGGCGGGCACGTCGGCCGGGGGCACGGCGGGCACCGTGGCGTTGACCGGGATCCGGCTGCGCAGCGCCGGCGGCGGCTCCCGGTAGGCCGACTCGATGCCGGCGGCCAGCCAGGCGGCGGCCTCCGGCGGCGGGTACTCGGCGAACGCGCCGAACTCCCCCCACCCGGCCGGGCCGTCGATGAGGGTCACCTCGCGAACGGTGATGCCGCGGAAGCGGACCCGCATGGGCAGGGCGACGACGTGCAGGCGGTCGAGCAGGTCGCCGGGGTCCATCAGATGGCGCGGTCGCGGTTCTCCCAGTAGGGCTTGCGCAGGTCCTTCTTGAGCAGTTTGCCGGTGGGGTTGCGGGGCAGCTCCGCGGTGATCTCCACGCTGCGCGGGCACTTGTAGTGCGCCAGGCGCTCCCGGCACCAGGCCACCAGTTCCTCGGGGGTGGCCTGCTGGCCCTCGGACAGCTCGACGACGGCCTTGACCGATTCGCCCCACTTCTCGTCGGGGATGCCGAAGACGGCGGCGTCGAGCACTGCGGGGTGGTCGGTGAGCGCGCGCTCGACCTCCACCGAGTAGATGTTCTCCCCGCCGGAGATGATCATGTCCTTGAGCCGGTCCTCGACGAAGACGAACCCCTCCTCGTCGAGCCGGCCGATGTCACCGGTGCGGAACCATCCGTCCTCGGTGATGACCTCCCTGGTGGCGTCGGGCTTGTTGTGGTAGCCCTGCATCAACTGCGGTGTGCGGAACCACAATTCGCCCGGCTGGCCGACCGGCATCTCCTCGAGGGTGTCGGGGTTGACCACCTTGACCTCGGCCTGCCGGATGGGCTGTCCCGCGCTGGTGAGCCGCTCGGGGCGGGCGGCGTCGCGGTGCGCCTCGGGGGACAGCTGGGTGACCACTCCGCAGACCTCGGTCAGTCCGTAGACCTGGACGAAATCGGTGTCGGGGAACTCCTTGAGGGCCCGGCGCAGCAGGTCCGGCGGCATCGGGGAGGCGCCGTAGGCGAAGGTGCGCAACCGGTTGAACAGGGTGATCGCGTCGGGTCCCATCTCCATGACCTTGCCCAGCACCGCCGGCACAAGGAAGGTGCGGGTGGCCCCGGCCAGCAGCGCCCCGGCCAGGGACGCGCCGTCGACCTCGCGGGTCATCACGGTCGGCATCCCGAGGTGGATGCCCGCCTGCATGTAGGACGAGCCGCCGACGTGGAACAGCGGCATCGACACCATGCTCTTGTCGTCGGGCAGGGGCTCGAAGAAGCCGGAGTTCGCACTGTGGGCGACCATGTTGGCCTGCGAGAGCCGGATGCCCTTGGGGTTGCCGGTGGTGCCCGAGGAGTACATGATCACGCAGATGTCCTCGGGGGTGACCTCGGCACCCCGCGCCTTCGGCGTGGCGGCGGCCAGCATGGCCTCGTACTCGTCGCCCTCGGCGCCCTCGGGGGTCACCTCGATGACGTCCCGCACCCCGGGGAGGCGGTCGCGGATCCTGTCGATCGAATCCTTCAGTTCGGCGCCGACGATGATCAACTTGGCGCCGCTGTCGTTGATGACGTAGTCGATCTCGTCGCCGGCGAGCCGGAAGTTGACGATCGCCGTCGCCGCCCCCAGCGAGGCGGCGGCCATGGTGGTCTCCACGCACGCCGGGTGGTTCTTGTCCAGGAACGCCACCACGTCCCCGCGGCCGATGCCGCGCTGCGACAGCGCCCCGGC
>CAYXOM010000501.1:0-3676 GCA_964466565.1 uncultured Mycobacterium sp. | reverse complement strand
GGCCCGCGGCCCCGGCGCCGGCGGGGCCCCCCCCCGCCGATGCCGGCGCCGCTGAGACTGAAGTCGCCGCGCCTGCCCGGCGGGCGGCGACCGCAGCACGCGACATCGTCACCGAGCCCGGGGCGCGCGCTTCCGGCGCTGTCCGGGGTGCCGCCGGAGGGGTCGCGGTGGCGGCGGACCGGGCCGGGGCGGACGACCCCGCCGCCGACGGTACCTAGGTACACCTGGGCCCTGACCCCAGCCGCGGTCACCCTGCGCGAGCCCTGGAAATGGCACAATTCGCGGCATGCGCATGTCGGCCAAGGCTGAGTACGCCGTGCGCGCCATGACCCAACTGGCAGCGGCGCCGGCCGGGAAGCTGGTCAAGACCGAAGATCTTGCCACGGCCCAGGGAATACCCGCGCAGTTCCTCGCCGACATCCTCTCCGACCTGCGTGCCGACCGGTTGGTGCGCAGCCAGCGCGGACGCGACGGCGGCTACGAGTTGGCCCGCCCGGCGAGCCAGATCAGCATCGCCGACGTGCTGCGCTGCATCGACGGACCGCTGGCAAGCGTGCGCGACATCGGACTCGCCGACCTGCGCTACACCGGTCCGAGCGCCGCGTTGGCCGACGTGTGGCGCGCGTTGCGCGCGAGCATGCGCACGGTGCTCGAGGAGACCAGTCTGGCCGACGTCGCCGCCGGGGTCCTGCCGGAGCACGTCGGTACCCTGGCGCGCGACTACCTGGCACAGGAGGACGACCGGGGCCGGCGCAGCGGGTAGCGGTCGGCTCGCCGCTGTGCCCGCGTGCCAGAATCGCGGCGTGCAGATCGGCATGACTATGCCCGTGATGGAGCCCGACCTCGACCCCGGGGTGCTGCGCCGCTGGGCCGAGGCCATCGACGAAGGGCCGTTCTCGTCGCTGTGCTGGGGCGAGCGGATCGCCTTCGGCAACCCGGAGCCGCTGACCCTGATGGGTGCCCTGGCGGCATGGACCGAGCGGGTTCCGCTGGTCACCACGGTGGTGGTCCCGCAACTGCACGACCCGGTCCGGCTGGCCAAGGCGCTCGCCACGGGCGACATGCTCAGCGGGGGCCGGCTCACCGTCGGGTTCGGGGTGGGGGGACGCCGCGAGGACTACCTGGCCGTCGGCGCCGACCCGTCCACCCAGACGATCCGGGAGATGGCCGACCGGGTCGCGACCATCAAGCGGGTGTGGGCGGGGGAGAAGGTCACCGACTCCGTCGTCGCGGTCGGACCGGCGGTGCGCGCCGGCGGGCCGCGGCTGCTGGTCGGCACCGTCGGGCCCAGGACTCTGCGCAGCGCGGCCGGGTGGGCCGACGGGCTGGCCGGCATCACTCTGGACCTCGACGCCGCGGCGCAGAACGCACTCTTCGACGTCGGACGTGCGGCCTGGGCGGAGGCAGGCAAACCCCCGCCGCACCTGGCGACCTCCTTCTGGTTCGCCCTCGGCGACCCCGAGGCGGCCCGCGCCCAGATCCACCGCCACCTTCGTCACTACATGAACTGGATTCCCGTCGAGATGGTCGACGCGATGGCGCCGGTGACGGGGTGGGCCGGCACCGAGGACCAACTCGCCGCGGTGCTCGGCGAGTTCGCCGCCATCGGCACCAGCGAGATCCACCTGATTCCCACCAGTTCCGACGTCGGGCAGGTGCGCTGGGTCGCCGACGTCGTCGCCGACGTCACCACCGGGGAGCGCCGGTGAGCTACGGCGACTATCAGATCGAGATCTACTTCCGGGGCCTCGCCGGGGTGCTGCCCGCGCTGCCGATGTCCTTCGCCGAACTCGAGGCGCGCGCCGAACGGGCGATGCCGCCGTCGGTCTGGTCCTACACCGCCGGCGGCGCAGGCGACGAACAGACCCAGCGGGCCAACTCCGGCGCATTCGCCCACTGGGGCCTGATGCCGAGGATGCTCGTCGGCGCCACCGAGCGGGACCTGTCGGTGGAGTTGTTCGGCCGGCGCTGGCCGGTCCCGGTGTTCATGGCGCCGATCGGCGTGATCGGGCTGTGCACCACCGACCAGCACGGCGACCTCGCCGCCGCGCGCGCCGCCGAACGCACCGGGGTGCCGCTGGTCGTCTCGACCCTCACCATGGACCCACTCGAGGAGGTTGCTGCCGAATTCGGTGCCACGCCCGGGTTTTTCCAGCTATACACCCCGACTGACCGAGAATTGGCCGAGAGTCTGGTGCACCGCGCCGAGGCGGCCGGATACGCCGGGATCGTGGTGACCCTCGACACCTGGATCCCGGGCTGGCGCCCGCGGGATCTGGCCACCGCGAACTTTCCGCAACTACGCGGACTGTGTCTGGCCAACTACCTCTCCGACCCGGTGTTCGCCGCCAAGGCCGGGGTGGATCTCGCCGACCCGCGCAACGCCGTGCCGTATTGGGCGGGCATCTTCGGTCATTCCCTGACCTGGGACGACCTGGGTTGGCTGCGCTCCCTGACCTCGCTTCCGCTGATCCTCAAGGGGATCTGCCATCCCGACGACGCCCGCCGCGCAATCGACGCCGGAGCCGACGCGATCTACTGCTCCAACCACGGTGGCCGTCAGGCCAACGGGGGGCTGCCTGCTCTGGACTGCCTGCCCGGCGTGGTGGCCGCGGCCGGGGAGGTGCCGGTGCTGTTCGACTCCGGGGTCCGCTCGGGCGCCGACGTGGTCAAGGCACTGGCGCTGGGGGCCACCGCGGTCGGCATCGGCCGGCCCTACGCCTACGGCGCGGCACTGGCCGGCGCCGACGGGATCGTGCACGTGCTGCGCTCGCTGCTGGCCGAGGCTGACCTCATCATGGCCGTCGACGGCTACCCCAGCCTCGCCGACCTGATGCCCGACGCGCTGCGGAGGCTGTAGCCGGTCGTCTACCCTGCCGACATGGGTCGGCGACTGCCACGGGTGACCGGCGTGCGACGCGGCCTGCTGGCCGGGGTGAGCGGGACCGCGGCGATGGCGCTGTGGTACCACACCGAGCGCGCGCTGCGGCGCGGCCGCTACACCGGGGTGGCCACCCTGGCCGACGGCACCCCGGTGCCGGGGCTGTGGTCGCGGGAGGGGCTGGACTACGACGACAGCGTCGTGCCCGGCCAGATCGTCGCCGATCTGCTGAACCTGCCCGAGCCGACGCCCCGGGAGGCGGGGGCGATCACCCTCGCGCTGCGCTGGACCTACGGGTCAGCGTTCGGCATCGCACACGTGCTGCTTCGCAACCGGATCCGCGAGCCTTACGCCAGCCTGGTGTTCGGCGGCGCGCTGATGACGATGACCTCAGTGGCGTTCCCGCTGCTGGGGCGCACCCCGGTACCCTGGCGTTGGCCGGTGGACGCCCAGATCAGCTCGATCGGCAGCCACTCCGCCTACATCGTCACCGCCTCGGCGATCGACAACCTGCTGCGCTGAGGCGTGCTGTCACGCGGCGGCACCCCCGGGGAGGCGCCTCGGCCGGGGGGTGGCCGAGGCGGCGCGGCAGGCGAACCGCCGCGACACCATCAGCAGCCGCTACGGGGGGTGTGACGGCCCGCTGATGGTCCGGCTGCCAGCCTAGGTCCGCCCCTTCGGCCTCTCGACGCCGGGTGGCCGCTCTCTGCGATCTCGTGACGCCTCAGATGCCGTACACAATCACAGAGTGCCCCCGGCAGGATTCCACAGAGTGCCCCCGGCAGGATTCGAACC
>CAYXOM010000500.1:0-3779 GCA_964466565.1 uncultured Mycobacterium sp. | reverse complement strand
CCGGACTGCTCGGCCAGGACGGTGTGGCCGACGCCCTGGCCGGCGTTGCCGCCGACCTGCTCGCCGCGGTGATCTCCGGCGGCGACCCGGCCGCCGCGCTGGCGGCGCTGTGGTCGGATCCGGCGCTGGCGCAGGCTCTCGGGGCGACGGTGAGTGCGGCGCTGGGCGCCGTCGAGGAGGCGTTGCTGGGCAGCGACGCGGTCCGGGAGGCGCTGGGCGAGGCCGCCGCCGCGCTGCTGGCCGGTCTGGCCGAGAACCCGGCGATCCGGGCGACCATCGAGGCCGAGCTCGGTTCCCTGCTCGGGGTGCCGTTCGAGGGACTGCTCGACGCGGTGATCGGCGTCGCCGGCCCGCTGGTCACCGACCTGCTGGCCTTCCCCGGACTCGGCACCGCGCTGACCGCGGCGGCCAACGACTTCACCGGTGCTCTGCTGAGCGGTCAGGACCTGACGGACGCGCTGCAGGCCGCGCTGGCGGGCCTGCAGGTCGACACCACGGTGCGCACGGCGCTGGACTGGGCCGTGTCGCGGCTGCTCGGGCTCGTGGCCGACAGCGACGAACTCCGGGAGGGGCTCGGCCAGGTGGCGAGCGGCGTGGTGACCGGACTGCTCTCGGGCAACCCGTTGCTCGGCCCGTTGGCGGGGCAGATCGCCGGGGCTGCCACCGAGTCGCTGCTGGGCGATGAGTCCTTCGCCGCGCTCATCGGCGATCTCGCCGGCGACGTCCTCGCCGGCACACCGGTCAACCAGTTGCTCGGCGAGGTGATCGATGCCGTCCTGCGGGACGGCGCGCTGCAGGCCGCCCTGGGTACCGCCGTGGGGCAGGGCATCGGTTCGCTGTTCGGTGACAACGTGTTCGGCGCGGTCGTCGGTGCGGTGACGGGTGCGGCGGCGACGTTCGTGATCGGGCTGGCAGCCGGCATCGCGCGGCTGTTCAACCGGTTCGGGGTGGCCGCGGCCGCCGCCAGCGCCGCCGACCGCGGCTACTTCGATGAGCGGCCGGCCGGGTACTCGGTCACCCTGACGCTCGCCATCGGGTCACCGGCCTAGCGGGTCGCCGGTCAGCAGCGCCTCGGGAGCCACCTCGGCGAAGCCGTATCGCAGGCCGGCGATCAACTCCTCCCGGTCGGCGACCGCGGCGTCGTCGGCGCTCACCCCGACACCGGCGACGCCGTTGTAGCTCAGCATCGTGATGTTGATCGCCGCGCCGATGGTCCCGACCAGCGGATACATCCGCTCGACCCGTGCGCCGGCCAGCCACACCGGCACCGGCACGCCGGGAACGTTCGAGGCGGTCAGGTCGGAGGTCTGCGCGGCCGCCGAGACCAGCTCCGGGGGAAGGAAGCGGCTCAGCTCGGCGAGGTAGTCGGCGAGTTTGAGTGCCGGCTCGGCTCGCCAGGCGCGCACCGTGCCTGCCGCGGCCTCCAGCACGTCGTCGATGACATTGCTCAACGGGATCTCGAAGCGGGCGATGGTGACCGCGTTGGCCTGATCCTCAGAGGTGCGCAGCGAGATCGGCATGTTCATCCGCAGCTCGTCGACCGGACGGCCCATTTTCTCGTGATAGCGGTTCATCCCCAAGCTGATCGCGGCGAGGAACAGGTCGTTGACGGTGCGGTCGCGCTTCTTGGCCGCGGCTTTGAACGCCGCGAAGTCCACGTCGATGGTGTCGAAGTGGTAGTTGATGCTGCGCTCCTGCATGATCGGCGACAGCGGCCCCAGCGGCACCTTGGTGAAGCGCACCACCGACTCGGCGGTGTCCACCACCTTCTTGACCAGGGTCCGCGGGTGCCTGATCGCCGAGAGCGCCAGCGGCCCGATCCCTTTGACGACGTCCTCGGCGGTGCGCGCCACCCAGCCGACGTTGTTGCGGACCACCGCCTGCATGAAGCCCCTGGTGTCGAGCACCACCGCCTCCGGCTCGGGGGGCATCGGACCCAGGTCGGCGCCCTGTTCGGCGAAGTCCAGCAGGGCCAGGCCCAGTTGCACCGCGCCCTGCCCGTCGGCGATCGCGTGGTGCAGCTTCTGGATCAGCGCCGTCCGCCCGCCCGGCAGGCCCTCGAGCAGGGTGGCGCGCCACAGCGGGCGTTCCTTGTCGAAGTCGGCCATGCTCTGGCGGCGGGCCTCGTCGAGCACGTCGGACCACGTCGAGCCGGCGGGCATGGCGAACCGGCGCATGTGGAAGGACAGGTCGAAATTCGGGTCGACCACCACCCGCGGGGTCTCGAACCCCGTCGGGCCCTCCTTGATCACCGAGCGCAGCACCGGGGCCAGCCGACTGGCCCGCTCGTAGCGGTCGTAGAGCTGATCCCAGTCCGGGCTGCCGTCGAGCACCAGCAGCCCGATCATCGTCGAGCGCATGACCGGGTCGTCGGTGGCCATCCGCCAGGTGGCGAAATCCCACCCCGAAAGCCGCCGGGCCTCGGTGACGGTCTGCTCGCCGCGCAGGGTCTTGGGCTTGGATGCCGGCTTGGCGGCGGGCTTGGTGGCCGCCGTGGCCGGGGCCTTGCGGGCTGAGGCCTTTCTGGCCGCGGCCTTCTTGTCGGCCTTCTTGACGGCCTTCTTGACGGCCTTCTTTACGGCGGGAGCCTTCTTGGCGGCCTTGTTCGTGGCCTTCTTACCCGGGCTCTGAGCCACCTGTCCTCCTCGTCGGCCGCCGGCGGGCCCAGTGTCGAACTCTTGTCTCACCGAATACTGTCACCGTCCGGCGCGCCGAAGTGCGGGGTCTGCCCAATTCGTGGGATTCAGCCCAGGCTCGGCACGAACAGCTGCGCCACCACCATGCCGACGCACAGCACCGCACCCAGATAGGGCACCGCCGCGGGCACCGCGACCGCCGGCCGGTCACCGGGGAGTGATCCAGCCCTCCCGGGCCAGGCCGTAGACGATCCGCTACCCCATGATCAGCTGCACGATCACCCCGTTGACCGCCGCGAGCATTCCGATCCCGGCCAGCAGCGCGGCGTTGCCCGGCGTCCCGCTGCGTTCGACGACCAGGGACTGCGGGGCGTCGCTGCCGGCCAGCTCCGCCGGGGCGACCACCGTCGTGGAGACGACCACCACCAACAGGTAGAGCACCGTCGAGATCACCAGGGCCAGCAGGATCGCGACCGGCATGGTCCGGCGGGGATTGCGGGCCTCCTCGGCGACGTTGACCATGTCCTCGAACCCGATGTAGGCGTAGAACGCCAGGAACGCTCCGGCCAGCACACCGCCGATACCGACCGCGGGGTCGATGCGCACCAGCTCGCCCATGTCGACCTCGGCGAAGGCCCGGCGCCCGAACCAGATCACCAGGCCGAGCCCGGCCACCTCCAGGACGGTGAGCGCCGCTGCGGTGCGGGCGGATTCGCTGATGCCCCTGACCGCGAGCGCCCCGACCGCCAGCAGCAGCCCGGCGCTGGCCAGCGCGGCGGGGACGCTGAGCAGGGCGTTGAGGTAGCCGGCGACGCGGACAGTTCCAGGTAGGACATCGCGGTGATCCCCGCGATGGTCATGGCCCCCACGAAGGCCAGCGGGGTCGACGCCGGCCATCGGGTAGACGCTAGTGCCGCCGGACCGTGACACGATGTCGGGCGATGACCGCTACCGACGACTCGATGCGCGGCGCGGTGCTGATCTGTGTGACGGCCACCATCGCCGGTGCGGTGATCGGTTTTATCGGCGGCGCGTTCCGCTGGTTACTGGAGGCCGCTGACCGGGGGCGTCTTGACCTCATCGAGTGGGCGCGGCTGCTGGGTGGGCCGGGCTGGCTGATCCCGGTGGCGGCCGCGGCGGCCG
>CAYXOM010000499.1:0-2797 GCA_964466565.1 uncultured Mycobacterium sp. | reverse complement strand
ACTCGGTCTTGTACACCGCGGTCGCGGGAGCGGTGTTCGTCGGCGGGGACTGTGTCATGAGGATCACAGTACCGCCGGGCCGGACCGGCGAGAACCTGTTTCACTCCGGGCGCCGCGGCGGGCGCAGCACCAGGACCAGATTGCTCACCGCGAACTCGCGCAGGCCCGGAACCGAGGCCAGCCACCACGCCCATCGCGGGTGGTAGCGGGGGAAAGCGGCGATCAGCGAACCGGTGCCGCGGGCCCAGCGCAGGCCCTCGGCGGCCGACACCGCGAACAGTGACGACCCGTAGTCATTCTTCGGCGGATACCCGTGCCGACGGGAGTAGCGCGCCGCCGCCCGCGCCCCGCCCAGGTAGTGCCACAGCCCGGTCTCGTGACCGCCGAACGGTCCCAGCCAGACCGTGTAGGACAGGATCGCCAGGCCGCCGGGCCGGGTCACCCGCAGCATCTCCTCGCCCAGCCGCCAGGGGTGCGCGACGTGCTCGGCGACGTTGGAGGACAGGCAGACGTCGACGCTGCCGTCGGCGAAGGGCAGGGCCAGCCCGGAGGCCCGGACGAAGCTGCCCGGCCCGCCGCGTTGCAGGTGCCCGGCGGCGTGCATCTCGCCGGGGTCGGGTTCGACCCCGAGGTAGCGCCATCCGGCCTCGGTGAAGGCGGTCGCGAAATAGCCCGGCCCGCCGCCGACGTCGAGGACGGTGCGGTGCTCCGTGCCGGCGGTCCGGGTGCCGCGGTAGAGGTCCTCGACCATCGCCACGGTGTCGGCGGCCAGGGCGGTGTAGAAGCGCGCGGGGTCGGTCCGTTCGTGACCGAACCGGCGCAGCAGCCGCACCGACCGGCTCAGGGTCGCGTGCCGGGCGAACGCTTCGGTGACGCCCACCGGGCAGACCCTAGGCGATAGGCTCGCTGGCGATGTCCGCTCCGGTGCGCTCGGTCCTGATGCTGTGCTGGCGCGACACCGGCCACCCCCAGGGCGGCGGCAGCGAGACCTACCTGCAGCGCATCGGCGCCCACCTGGCCCGTTCGGGCGTCCGGGTGACGCTGCGCACCGCGGCTTACCCGGGTGCGCCCCGGCGCGAGGTCGTCGACGGCGTGCGGATCAGCCGCGCGGGCGGGCGGCACACCGTCTACCTGCGGGCCGGGCTGGCGATGGTGGCCGCACGGCTGGGCCTGGGCCCGCTGCGCCGCGCGCGCCCCGATGTGGTGATCGACAGCCAGAACGGCATCCCGTTCCTGGCGCGGCTGGCCTACGGGCGGCGTTCGGTGCTGCTGGTGCACCACTGCCACCGGGAGCAGTGGCCGGTGGCGGGGCCGGTCCTCGGCCGGTTCGGCTGGTTCGTCGAGTCCCGGCTCTCGGTGCTGCTGCACCGGCGTAACCAGTACGTCACCGTCTCCCTGCCCTCGGCCCGGGACCTGGCCGGCCTGGGCGTGGACCCGGGCAACGTCGCCGTCGTGCGCAACGGCGTCGACGAACCCGCGGCGGCCGCCGGAGCCGCGCGCTCGGGGACCCCCCGGGTGGTGGTGCTGTCCCGGCTGGTGCCGCACAAGCAGATCGAGGACGCCCTGGCGGCGGTGGCACGGCTGCGTCGGCGCAGACCGGACCTGCACCTCGACGTCGTCGGCGGCGGCTGGTGGTACCCGCGTCTGGCTCAGCGGGCGGAGCAACTGGGCATCGCCGACTCGGTAACCTTCCACGGTCACGTTGGCGCAGCCACCAAAGACGCCGTGTTGCAACGCAGTTGGGTTCACCTGCTGCCCTCGGCCAAAGAGGGCTGGGGACTGGCGGTGATCGAGGCTGCCCAACACGGGGTGCCGACGATCGGCTACCGCCGCTCCGGCGGGCTGACCGACTCGGTGGTCGACGGGGTGACCGGGCTGCTGGTCGACGATCCGGGACAACTCGCCGACGGGCTCGACCGGCTGCTCGGCGACCGGGTGCTGCGCGAGGAATTGGGCGCCAAGGCCGCCGCCCGGGCGCTCGAGTTCTCCTGGCCGCAGAGCGCGGCGGCCCTGCTCCAGGTGCTCGAGGCGGTCGCCGCCGGTCGCCGGGTCAGTGGCGTGATCGACCCGGCCGACGCAGCGCGCTAGCCGCCATCACCGCCGCGCCGCCCAGCAGCACCGCGACCCAGACCAGGTGCGCCCCGAGCGTCGCGACGCGCGCCTGGCCCGGCGCGCCCGGGTGATCGCCGCCGACGCGGTAGAGGGTCAGATGTGCGTCGCGGAAGCTCACGGGCACCCGCACCAGCGTCGCTGCGGAGGCCCCGGCGTCGCCGGGGGTGTCGGTCTGCACCAGCACCCAGCCCACCCCGGCGCGGGCCAGCTGCGCCGGGTCGGCGCCGGCCAGCAGCAGCCGCTCGGCGGTGCGGGCGCGGGTCCCCTCGCCGGACAGGGTCCGGCCGCCCACGGTGAGGTCGCCCGTGGCGAGCACCTCGGCCCGCACCCACCGCGGCAGCGGGTCGAGCACCGGCGCCCCGGGCGCCCAGTCGTAGCGGCGAACGGTCCCGGCGGGCAGCACCGCCACCGGCCGCGGGGCGGCGTCGAGCACGGCCGCCGCGGCCGCCCAACCGGGTGGGTACCGCACCGGCACGAGCCGGCCCCACACCCCCCAGGCGAGGTCGGGCAGCGCCCCGATCACCGCGACGCAGCACAGCAGCGCGGCCAGCGCCGGGCGCAGCAACCGGCGCAGTGTGAGCACGGCGCCCGCCGCGGACACCGCGTAGCCCGGCATGGCCAGCGCCACCCACTTCTGGCCGTCGCGCAGCACCGCCAGGCCGGGCACCGTGTCGACCGCGGCGGT
>CAYXOM010000498.1:0-3954 GCA_964466565.1 uncultured Mycobacterium sp. | reverse complement strand
TCGAGCCGCAGACCAACGTCACGCCCCTGACCGTCGTGCTGGTGGCGGCGGACGGGGAGTGGACCCGGCGGGCGCTGCCAGGGGCCGCCGGTGCGCGGGCGGTGGGCCGCCGGCTGGCGATCCCGGTCTACGACGTGCAGAAGGTGGGGTACCCGCAGCGGATGCGGGACTTCGACGCGCGCCGCCGCATCGAGCGCCGCCGGGCGCAGCGCGCCGAACTCGAGCGGGACCACGACCAGAGCTGATGACCACCCGCGAGATCGTCAGCGACGACGGCACCCGCATCGCGGCCCGGGAGGAGGGCGACCCGGCCGGCCCCACGGTGGTGTTGGTGCACGGCTGGCCGGACACCCACGTGCTGTGGGACGGGGTGGTGGCGCACCTGGCCGCCACCCACCGGATCGTCCGCTACGACAACCGCGGCGCGGGGGCGTCCGACGTGCCAACGGCGGTGTCGGCCTACGCCCTGGAGCGGCTGGCCGACGACCTCGGCGCCGTGCTGGCAGCCTTCAGCCCCGCCCAACCGGCGCACGTGGTCGGCCACGACTGGGGCGCGGCGACGGTGTGGGAGTACCTCAGCCGCCCCGAGGCGACCGGCAGGGTCGCGTCCTACACCTCCATCTCCGGGCCCGACCCGGCCCAGCTGAGCAGCTTCGTACGCGACGGGCTGGCCCGGCCCTACCGCCTTCGGCGGTTCCGCCGTGCGCTGGCCCAGGCGGCGCACTTCGGCTACATGCCGTTGTTCAGCATCCCGGTGCTCGCGCCCGCGGTGATGCGGGCCTTCGCCGCCCGCCGGCTGAGCCGGGCGTTCATCACCGGCGGTCTGCCGCCCGACCGGCGCCACCAGGCTCCGACCTTCGTCGAGGACGCCGCCAACGGGCTGAAGATTTACCGCGCCAACGTGTTCCGGTCGCTGACCCGGCCGACACCCGAGCGCCCGATCGAGGTTCCGGTGCAACTGCTGGTGAACACCCGCGACGTGTTCGTCCGGCCTTACGTTTACGACGACACCCCACGGTGGGTCTCCCGGCTGTGGCGTCGCGACCTGCACGCGGGCCACTGGTCGCCGATGTCCCATCCGGGGGCGGTGGCCGCGGCGGTCACCGAGTTCACCGGGCACCTGTCCGGGGCCCCGGCCGCCCGGGCGCTGCTGCGCGCCGCGGTTGGCCGCCCGCGCGGCGAGTTCGGCGACACCCTGGCGGTGGTCACCGGCGCGGGCAGCGGCATCGGCCGTGCCACCGCGTGCGCGTTCGCCGCCGCGGGCGCCGAGGTGGTCCTGTGCGACATCGACGAGGCGGCGTCGGCGAACACGGCCGCGCTGATCGCCCGCGCCGGGGGCGTCGCGCACCGGTACGCCGTCGACGTCGCCGACGCCGAGGCGGTGGCGGAGTTCGCCGCCCGGGTGTGCGCCGAGCACGGCGTGCCCGACATCGTGGTCAACAACGCCGGGATCGGGGCCGCCGGTGCGTTCCTGGACACCCCGGCCGACCAGTTCGACCGGGTGCTCGACGTCAACCTCGGCGGGGTGGTCAACGGCTGCCGGGCGTTCGCGCCACCCCTGGTCGAACGGGGCACCGGCGGGCACATCGTCAACGTCGCGTCGATGGCGGCGTACGCGCCGCTGAGTTCGCTGAACGCCTACTGCACCTCGAAGGCCGCGGTCTACATGTTCTCCGACTGCCTGCGGGCCGAACTCGACGCCGCCGGGATTGGCCTGACGACCGTCTGCCCCGGCCTGATCAACACCAATATCGTGTCGGCCACCGGTTTCCACACCCCCGATCACCGTTCCGTGGCGAGCCGGCGGGCGCAATTGGAGCGGATGTTCGACGCACGCCGCTACGGCCCCGAGAAGGTCGCCACCGCCATCCTCGCGGCGGTGCGCGCGAACAGGGCGGTGCGCCCGGTGGCTCCGGAGGCCTATCTGCTCTACGGGACCTCCCGGTTGTTGCCGCAGGTGCTGCGCAGCATCGCCCGCGGCAAGGTGGTTTAGCTGGCGGACAACTCCGCCGGTACCTCAACCAGGTGGGTGTTGGAGATCCGGTGGTCGCGAACTACTGGGTGGACAAGGCGCTGCGGCCGGAGTAGTCCACCGCCCAGTGCTTGATGCCGTTGAGCCAGCCCGACCGAAGCCGTTGCGGCTTGCCCAGCGGCACCAGATCGGGCATCTGATCGGCGATGGCGTTGAACATCAGGTCGATCGTCATCCGGGCCAGGCTGGCGCCGATGCAGTAGTGCGCCCCCGTTCCGCCGAACCCGACGTGCGGGTTGGGATCGCGAAAGATGTTGAAGGCGAACGGTTCCTCGAAGACATCCTCGTCGAAGTTGGCCGAACGGTAGACCATCACCACCCGCTGGCCCTTCGTGATCGTGACGCCACCGAGGTCGATGTCGGCGAGTGCGGTGCGCTGAAACGAGGTGACCGGGGTGGCCCAGCGGACGATCTCGTCGACGGCGGTCGCCGGTCGGTGTTGCTTGTACAGCTCCCACTGCTCGGGAAACTCGGTGAAGGCGTGCATGCCGTGCGTGATGGAGTTACGAGTCGTCTCGTTCCCGGCGACCGCCAGCAGGATGACGAAGAACCCGAACTCGTCGTCGGAGAGTCTGTGGCCCTCGATGTCGGCCTGCACCAGTTTGGTCACCAGGTCATCGCGCGGGCTGGCGTTGCGGTCGGCGGCCATCTGCATCGCGTACCCGATCAGTTCCACGGAGGCGGCCATCGCGTCGTTCGTGGCGAACTCGGGGTCGGAGTCGCCGACCATCTGATTCGACCAGTGGAAGAGCTTCCTGCGCTCGTCCTGGGGGACACCCATCAGGCCGGCGATGGCCTGCAGAGGCAGTTCGCAGGACACCTGCTCGACGAAGTCCCCCGTACCCTCGGCCGCGGCGTCCCGGACTATCGCCGCCGCCCGCTCTGTCAATTCCGCGCGCAGCATCTCCACCGCCCGTGGGGTGAAGGCCCGCGAGATGATCTTGCGCAGATGGGTGTGGTGCGGTGCGTCCATATTGAGCAGGACGAATTTGCCGCTCTCGATGTGGTCGACCGTGGTGCCCTCCTTGTATCGGGGTATGGCGGTGTTCTGCAGGCTGGAGAACACGTCGCTGCGTCGCGAGATCTCCTTGACGTCTTTGTGTTTGGTGATCACCCAGTAGCCGTCATCCCCGAAGCCGCCGACCCCGGCCGGCTGTTCGTTCCACCAGATCGGCGCCGTCCGGCGAAGCTCGGCGAGCTCCTCGACCGGCAGGCGCTCGGCGTGGATGTCGGGATCTGTGAAATCGAATCCCGGGGGCAGGTTCGGGTCCGGCATGCGTGACTCCTCCTGGCTCGGTGCGCTCCGGTGCAACGGTGGTGGATCATGCCTACATCGCGGACGGCCCGGGCCGGGGCCGGTTGGAGAAAGTCGGCGCCGTCGTCGTGGTGAGCGCCCCGGGGGCGGCCGAACCCCGCCGGGGCGCGGTCCTGACGATCACCCGTTGGCCGCGATGTCCTCGCACACGGCGAACAGGGTGCGGACCGGGACGCCGGTGCCGCCCTTGGGGGTGTAGCCCCACGGCCCGGTCGTGTTGTACGCCGGCCCGGCGATGTCCAGGTGCGCCCACTGCACGCCCTCGGCGACGAACTCGCGCAGGAAAACCCCGGCCACCAGCATGCCGGCGAACCGCTGCGAGCTGATGTTGGCCAGGTCGGCGACCGTCGACTTCAGATCGTCCTTGAGCTCGTCGGGCAGCGGCATGGGCCAGCCGTTTTCACCCGCGGCCTGGGACAGCGCGGCCACCCGGTCGCGGAACTCGTCGCTTCCCATCACTCCGGGGGTGCGGGCACCGAGAGCGACGGTCTGGGCTCCGGTCAACGTGGAGCACTCGATCAGGTAGTCGGGGGAGTCCTCGCAGGCCCGCACGATGGCGTCGGCCAGGATCAGCCGGCCCTCGGCGTCGGTGTTGAGCACCTCCACG
>CAYXOM010000497.1:0-1878 GCA_964466565.1 uncultured Mycobacterium sp. | reverse complement strand
ACCGGGCAGGCCGGCCACCCGGCCCGCGGGCCCGATGCCGCCGGGCCCGACGTGCGGGGCGAGCCGGTCGATCAGCGCATCGACACAGTCGGCGGCGTCGTCCCAGTCCACCTCGTCGGCCGATACGGCGAGATCCTGCGCGCGGCGCATCGCCGTCACGAATCGCTCGAAGCCCCGCGGCGGCGGGTCGACGACCTGGAATCGCGGAAAGCCGCCGCGCTCACCGTCGGCCGGCGCGGTCACCGCGGCGCCAGCACGTCGCGACGCACGATGGTCTGGTCCCGGCCGGGACCGACGCCGATGCAGGACACCGGCGCCCCGGCGAGTTCCTCCAGTCGCAGCACGTAGTCGCGCGCCGTGGCCGGCAGGTCGTCGAACTCGCGTGCCCCGGAGATGTCCTCCCACCAGCCCGGCAGCTCCTCGTATACCGGTGTGGCGCGGGCGAATTCGCCCTGCGTCATCGGCATCTCGCCGGTGCGGCGGCCGTCGACCTCATAGCCCACGCACACCGGCACCGTCTGCAGCGACGACAGCACGTCCAGCTTGGTCAGGAAGTAGTCGGTGATGCCGTTGACCCGGGTGGCGTAGCGGGCGATGACCGCGTCGAACCAGCCGCAGCGCCGTCGCCGCCCGGTGGTCACGCCGACCTCGCCGCCGGTCTTGGCCAGATACTCGCCGCTCTCGTCGAACAACTCGGTGGGGAACGGGCCCGAGCCCACCCGGGTGGTGTAGGCCTTGAGGATCCCGAGTACGGCGGTAATCCGGGTCGGCCCGATGCCGGAGCCCACCGCCGCGCCGCCCGCGGTCGGGTTCGAGGAGGTGACGTAGGGGTAGGTTCCGTGGTCGACGTCGAGCAGGGTTCCCTGGGATCCCTCCAGCAGCACGGCCTGGCCTGCCTCCAGCGCCTCGCCGAGCAACAGCCGGGTGTCGGCGACGCGGTGGGCGAAGCCCTCGGCCTGGGCCAGCAGCGCCTCGGTGATCTCGGCCGGGTCCAGCGCCCTGCGGTTGTAGATCTTGACCAGGACCTGGTTCTTGAACTCCAGCGCCGCGGCGATCTTGGCGGCCAGCAGGTCCGGGTCGGACACGTCGGCGACCCGGATGCCGATCCGGGCGATCTTGTCCTGGTAGCACGGGCCGATCCCCCGGCCGGTGGTTCCGATCCGCTTGTTGCCCAGGTAGCGCTCGGTGACCTTGTCGATGGCGACGTGGTAGGGCATCAGCAGGTGCGCGTCGGCCGAGATCAGCAGCCGCGAGGTGTCGACGCCGCGCTCATCGAGGCCGCGCAGTTCGGTCAACAGCACCGCCGGGTCGACGACCACTCCGTTGCCGATCACGTTGGTGACCCCGGGGGTGAGGATGCCCGAGGGGATCAGGTGCAGGGCGAAGTTCTCGCCTCCCGGCAGGACCACGGTGTGCCCGGCATTGTTGCCACCCTGGTAGCGCACCACCCACTGCACGCGGCCGCCGAGCAGGTCGGTGGCCTTCCCCTTGCCCTCGTCACCCCACTGGGCGCCGATGAGGACGATTGCCGGCATGGTGTTTCTCCTGGTTACTGTGGTCGCAGACCGGGCAATACCCTAACCGAGCGCGCCAGCGGAGAGACCTCTCATGCCGACCGGGACGCAAACCCCGAGCACCGTCGTGGTCTTCGGCGGGCTCCGGGTGCCGCGGGCGCTGGCCGGCCTGCCCGCCATCAGGGTGGCCGGTCCGGTGACCGGCACCGTCGAGGCGGCGCCGCCGGGCGGGCGGCTGGCGGTGGTCGGCGGCGACGCCGACCTGGCCGCGGTGCTCACCGCGCTGCTGCGGGCCGACCGGCTCGACATCGAAGTCACCCACGTCCGGGGCTGGCGGGATGCGTGGCGGGCCCGCACCGGCAGC
>CAYXOM010000496.1:0-4349 GCA_964466565.1 uncultured Mycobacterium sp. | reverse complement strand
GGGGCCGGTGGAACCGCCACCACCGGGGCCGGTCGGTCTCATCCCACCGATCGCCTCGATCGGCAGCGTGCTGGCCCAGACCGGCTCGGAGTCGGCCGGCCCGTTCGGGCTTCCCGATCTCTCGGCGTGGGCCCCCTCGCTGCTCCTCGGCCAGAATCCGGTGCCCGCGCCGCCCGGGCGGCAGCCCGGCCCGGCGGGGATTCCCGGTCTGAGCGCATTCGACCCGCGCTACCTGCTGCCACTCAACGAGGCCCCGGCCGCGCCCGGCGAGGGCAGCCTCTCCGCCGGAATCGCCCCGGCCACCGACGACCCCGGCACCGGGCGGATAGCCTTCCTGCGCCGGCTCTACGAGATGTACCGCGCCGGCGACCTCACCGGCGCCATGCTCGGCCAACTACCCACCGACGAGGCGGGACGGCCGGTGCTGCCAGCCGGTTGAGGCCGGGGCCGTCGGATAGGTTCTTCCGGTGCGGATCGACGGCCGGGAGATCGCGGTCACGGGCAGCCTGCTGCAGCCCCTGACCCGGCGCACCAATGACATCGTCCGGGTGATCCTGGCCGGCTCATTCCTGGCCGTGGTCATCACCAGTTCACTGATCACCCGGTCTGACTGGGTCAGTCTGGAGAAGTCGATCTCGGGGATCGTCGGGGTGCTCACCCCCACCCAGTCCAACCTGGTCTATCTGGCCTACGGCATCGCCATCGTGGCGCTGCCCTTCGTGATCCTCGTCGGCCTGATAGCCGGGCGGCAGTGGAAGCTGCTCGGGGCCTACGCCGCCGCCGGATTCATCGCCGTGCTGTCGCTGTCGATCACCGGCCGCGGCATCGCCGCCCCGACGTGGCATTTCGATTTGTCCGATCGGCTGTCGACGATGCTGTCACAGTTCCTCGACGACCCGCGCTGGATCGCTCTGCTCGCGGCGGTGCTCACCGTGTCCGGCCCGTGGCTACCGGCCCGCTGGCGGCGATGGTGGTGGGCTCTGCTGCTGGCGTTCGTGCCGATTCACCTGGTGGTCAGCGCGGTGGTGCCGGCCCGAACGCTGCTGGGCCTGGCTGTCGGCTGGTTCGTCGGAGCGGTGGTCGTTCTGCTGGTCGGCACCCCCGCCCTCGAGGTGCCCCTCGACGGCGCGGTGCGCGCGCTGGACCGCAAGGGATTCACCATCACCGGTCTGCGGGTGGTCCGACCCGCCGGTCGCGGCCCCCTGGAACTTGCGGCCAGCGACGCCTCCGGAGACACCGCGGTGGTCGAGCTTTACGGACCCAACCAGCGCAGCGGCGGCGCCCTGCGACAGTTCGGGCGCTGGCTTGTGCTGCGGGACAGTGAGACCGGGCCGTTGCACACCTCGATGCACCGCGCGGTCGAGCACCGCGCCCTGATGACCATCGCCGTCGGCGACCTCGGTCTGGCCAACACCACCACCATGACGCTGGCCGGTCTGGACCGTGGCTGGACCATGTTCGCCCACACCCCGCCCCGCGGCGCACCACTGGACCCAGCCCGACCCGAAGGCGCCGAAAACGTCTGGGCGTCGCTGGCCACGCTGCGCCGCCACCAGATCTCCCACGGCGACCTGCGGGCCGTCGAGGTCACCGTCGACGAATCCGGCCATGCCCTGTTCGGCGGTTTCGGCAACGCCGAGTACGGCGCCTACGCCGAACAGCTTCAGTCCGACATCGCCCAGTTGCTGGCGACGACGACAGCGCTCTACGGCGCCGAACCCGCGGTGCGGGCCGCGATCGGCGCGGTGGGTGCCGACGCCGTGCTCGACGCCTCCCGCCGGCTGACCCGCTCAGCGATGCCGCGCCGGTTGCGGCGCACCCTCGCCGACCCCAAAGGGGTGCTGAACCTCGCCCGCGACGAGGTCAAGCGCCAGACCGGGGCCGACCAGATCAGCACCGAGACCATCACCCGGTTCACCCGCAAACAGGTGATCCAACTCGTTTTGCTTGTGGCGCTGGTCTACGTCGCCTACCCCTTCATCTCCACGCTGCCGACGTTCTTCGCCGAACTCCGCAACGCCAACTGGTGGTGGGCGGTGCTGGGGCTGGGCGTCTCGGCGTTGACCTACGTCGGTGCGGCAGCCGGGCTGTGGGCGTGCGCGGCGGGCATGGTGTCCTTCCGCAACCTTGTCATCATGCAGTTCGCCAACACCTTCGCCGCGACCACCACCCCGGCCGGCGTGGGCGGCCTGGCATTGAGCACCCGGTTCCTGCAGAAGGCCGGCCTGGGCACCGTGCGCGCCACCGCCGCGGTGGCGGTGCAGCAGGCCGTGCAGGTCATCACCCACGTCGCCCTGCTGATCTTCTTCTCCGTCGCGGCGGGGGCGTCGGCGGACCTGTCGAACTTCGTGCCCGGCACGACGCTGCTCTATCTGATCGCGGGCCTGGCGCTGGGCGCTCTCGGGACGTTCCTGTTCGTCCCCAAGCTACGACGCTGGCTGGACACCGCGGTGCGGCCCAAGGTCACCGAGGTCGGCACCGACCTGGTGGAACTGGTGCGCGAACCGAAGCGCTTCGCGATCATCGTGCTGGGTTGCGCGGGAACGACGCTGGGCGCGGCGCTGGCGCTGTGGGCCTCGGTGATGGCGTTCGGGGGCGGGACCACCTTCGTCACCGTCACGGTGGTGACGATGGTCGGTGGCACGCTGGCCGCGGCGGCGCCCACCCCGGGCGGCGTGGGCGCGGTGGAGGCCGCACTGATCGGCGGACTGGTGGCTTTCGGGGTGCCCACGGCGATCGCCGTGCCCGCGGTGCTGCTCTACCGGGTGCTGACAGTCTGGCTTCCGGTCTTCGTCGGCTGGCCGATCATGCGCTGGCTGACCAACCACGACATGATCTAGCCGGCGAGCCAGAGCCGGACGGGCATCGCCGCCGGACCCAACGATTGGCGACGCGCCGCGCGGTTGCGCTGAGATCGGTTCCCCGCGTCGCCCGGCGTATCGTCGGCCCGATGACCCCCTGGCATGATCTCGGTGGGCACGTCTCCCTGGTGACCGGCGGCAACAGCGGAATCGGCAAAGGCTTGGCCCGCGGCCTGCACGAGGCCGGGGCTGCGGTGGCACTCTGGGGCACCAACGCCGATCGCAACGCCGCCGCGGTGGCTGAGTTGTCCGCGTCCGGTTCCGGCGCGCCGGTGGCGGCGTTCACCGTCGACGTCAGCGACGAGGAGGACGTCGCGGGCGGGATCGCCGACACCCTGGCTCGCTTCGGGCGCATCGACTCCTGCTTCGCCAACGCCGGAGTGCCCGGGAAACCCTCCCCGATCGACCAGATGACGACCGCGGAGTGGCGGCGGGTGATGGCGGTGAACCTCGACGGGCAGTTCTACACCGCGCGGGCGGCGGTGACCCACCTGAAGGAGCGCGGGGGCGGCGGTTCGTTGGTGTTCACCAGTAGCGTGTCGATGACCGACGGCCTGCCGTTCGCCCCGCACTACGCGGCCTCGAAGGCGGGCGTGGCCGCGATGGCGCGCGGACTGGCCGTCGAACTGGCCCGCGACGGAATCCGGGTCAACGCGATCGTGCCCGGCTGGACGGTGGCGGCGATGACCGAGGGACTGCTCGACAGCGAGGCCGCCAAGGCCAAGATCCTGCCCCGCGTCCCGTTGCGGCGCTGGGGCGCACCGGAGGACTTCGGGGCTCTTGCGGTGTGGCTGGCCGGCCCCGGGTCGGAGTACTTCACCGGACAGACGGTGGTCATGGACGGCGGGTACTCAGTCTTCTAGGCCGGTCTTGTGGGGCCGAATCGGTGGCTTTCGTCCCTAGCCGGGACACCGGCGACCGGCCTAAATTCAGAGGATCAGGAACCGAGGGAGGGAATCGGATGGGATCGTCCGCTCCGCTACGCCGCGCGGCGCTGATCGCCGGCGTGCTGGCTCTGACCACGATGGCGGCCTACACCGCGGGATGCGCCAGCGACCGGGAGACCGAACCGTCGGGCACGCCGGAACCCACCCGGACCACCGCCCCCAGTGGGACGCCGAGTTCGGGGCCGGAAGTCACCCCGACAGAGAAGGCCCCCACCCTGACCAGCGGGCCCAACTCCTTCAGCCCGTCGGTGATCGCGCCCCCCGCGCCGACCGCGCTGCCGGGCAACGTCGTCACCGGCCAATAGCCGCCGCGCGCCCGCACTGGGGGAAGCAGTGCGGGCGGAGGGACTCGAACCCTAAATAGGGGTGCTGCTCAGGGCCCCGAACCCGCTTTGACGTGCAATAACACTTCACTGTTGTTCACTCGGGATACCGGAAAACGTATCGGGTTGTGCTCACGGTGTGCTCACGGCGCTCTCGGGCGTCCACAACCCCATACACAAACCATTCACACCGCGCGTTCGGCTGGGAACCGTCAGCA
>CAYXOM010000495.1:0-3297 GCA_964466565.1 uncultured Mycobacterium sp. | reverse complement strand
GTACTCGCGCAAGGTCTTCATCCCCGTCACCCACCTGTGCCGCGACGCCTGCCACTACTGCACCTTCGTGACGGTGCCCGCCACGCTGCGCGCCCAGGGCCGGGGCATGTACCTCGAACCCGACGAGATCGTGTCCATCGCCGCCCGCGGCGCTGAATTCGGTTGCAAGGAAGCGTTGTTCACCCTGGGCGATCGTCCGGAGGCCCGATGGCCGCAGGCCCGCCAGTGGCTCGACGAGCGGGGCTACGACTCCACCCTGGACTACGTGCGCGCGATGGCCGTCCGGGTTCTGGAGGAGACCGGGCTGCTGCCCCATCTCAACCCCGGGGTGATGAGCTGGGCGGAGCTGGCCAGGCTCAAGCCGGTAGCCCCGTCGATGGGCATGATGCTGGAGACCACATCGCGGCGGCTGTTCGAGACCCGCGGACTGGCCCACTACGGCAGCCCCGACAAGGATCCGGAGGTGCGGATCCGCACGCTGACCGACGCCGGCCGGCTTTCCATTCCGTTCACCACCGGGCTGCTGGTGGGGATCGGCGAGACACTCGAGGAGCGGGCCGACACCCTGCACGCGATCCGTCGGCTGCACCGGGAGTTCGGGCACATCCAGGAGGTGATCGTCCAGAACTTCCGGGCCAAGGACCGGACCGCGATGGCGGCGGTGCCCGACACCGCCTTCGACGACTTCCTGGCCACCGTCGCCGTCGCCCGCCTCGTGCTGGGGCCGGAGATGCGCCTGCAGGCCCCGCCCAACCTGGTCTCCCGGCAGGAGTGCCTGGCCCTGTTGGCGGCCGGCGTCGACGATTGGGGCGGGGTGTCGCCGCTGACCCCCGACCACGTCAACCCCGAGCGGCCCTGGCCGGCCCTGGACGACCTGGCCGACATCACCGCGGCGGCCGGGTTCGAACTGGTGCAGCGACTCACCGCCCAACCGCGCTACGTGCGCGCCGGAGCGGCCTGGATCGACCCCAGGGTGGCCGGTCACGTCGGCGCCCTCGCCGATCTGCGGACCGGGCTGGCCCGCGACGTCCGCCCGTCCGGCCGGCCCTGGCAGGAACCCGACGAGGCCGCCGAGTCCCTCGGCCGCACCGACCTGCACTCCGCGATCGACGCCGAGGGCCGCCGCACCGGGGCACGCAGCGACGCCGACGGCGCCTTCGGCGACTGGGAGACCGTTCGCCGGCACGCCGGTGAGCTCCGCGCCCGCCCGCCGCAGCGCCTGGACTCCGACGTCGCCGCGGCGCTGCGGGCCGCGGAGAGCGATCCGGCCGGCTGCAGCGACGCCGATTATCTCGCCTTGGCGAGCGCGGACGGTCCGGGATTAAAAGCCCTTGCCGCACTGGCTGATTCACTTCGGCGCGACGTCGTCGGCGACGACGTGACCTACGTCGTCAACCGCAACATCAACTTCACCAACATCTGCTACACCGGCTGCCGGTTCTGTGCTTTCGCCCAGCGCAAGGGAGACGCCGACGCCTTCTCGCTGTCGGTGGCAGAGGTGGCCGACCGGGCGTGGGAGGCCCACGTCGCCGGAGCCACCGAGGTCTGTATGCAGGGTGGGATCGATCCGGATCTGCCGGTCACCGGATACGCCGACCTGGTGCGCGCGGTCAAAGCCAAGGTGCCCTCGATGCACGTGCACGCCTTTTCGCCGATGGAGATCGCCAACGGCGCCGCCCGCAGCGGGACCGGCGTCCGGGAGTGGCTGACCGGCCTGCGCGAGGCGGGTCTGGACACCATCCCGGGCACGGCGGCGGAGATCCTCGACGACGAGGTGCGCTGGGTGCTGACCAAGGGCAAGCTGCCGACCGCGCTGTGGGTCGAGATCGTCACCACCGCCCACGAGGTGGGACTGCGGTCGAGTTCGACGATGATGTACGGCCACGTCGACACCCCCGGGCACTGGGTGGCCCACATCAACGTGCTGCGCGGCATCCAGGACCGCACCGGCGGTTTCACCGAGTTCGTGCCGCTGCCGTTCGTGCACCATTCCGCTCCGCTGTATCTGGCGGGTGCGGCGCGTCCCGGGCCCACCCACCGCGACAATCGCGCGGTGCACGCCCTGGCGCGGGTCATGCTGCACGGCCGGATCCCCAACATCCAGACCAGTTGGGTTAAGCTGGGGCCTCAGCGCAGCCAGGTGATGCTGTCCGGCGGCGCTAACGACCTCGGCGGCACCCTGATGGAGGAGACCATCTCCCGGATGGCGGGGTCCCCGCACGGCTCCGCCCGGAGTCCCGCCGAACTGGCGGCCATCGCCGCGGAGATCGGCCGGCCCGCACGTCAGCGCACCACCACCTACGGCCCGCTGGCCGGCGAGGCACCACAGGCGGCCCGGTCCGGGTCCGGCTCGCCGCGCCAAGCCTGACGGCGGCGAAGCCGGACCCAGGCTCTAGGATCGGCTCCACGCCCAGCACGACACCAGCGAAGAGGACATCGAGGAGAACCTCCGTGACGTACGTGATCTCCGAACCCTGCGTCGACATCAAGGACAAGGCCTGTATCGAAGAGTGCCCGGTCGACTGCATCTACGAGGGTTCCCGGATGATGTTCATCCACCCCGACGAGTGCGTCGACTGCGGGGCGTGCGAGCCGGTGTGCCCGGTGGAGGCGATCTACTACGAGGACGACGTGCCCGATCAGTGGTCGCAGTACACGCAACTCAACGCCGACTTCTTCGCCGAACTCGGCTCGCCCGGGGGCGCCTCGAAGGTCGGACTGACCGAGAACGATCCGCAGGCGGTCAAGGACCTGCCTCCCAAGGCCGGGGACGACTGACGACGCCGACCCCGCCGGCCCCGGCCGGGCGACTCCGGGTGTCCGGGGGGTTGCCGGTCTTTCCGTGGGACACCCTGGCGGAGGCCGCCGCGACGGCTCGCGCGCACCCGGACGGGATCGTCGACCTGTCGGTGGGAACCCCCGTGGACCCGGTGGCCCCGCCCATCCGGCGCGCGCTGGCCGAGGCCGCAGCCGCTCCCGGGTATCCGGCCACCGCGGGCACCCCGGAACTGCGGGCGTCGGCGGCTGCGGCACTCGGGCGCCGCTACGGGGTCACCGGTCTCGGGCCCGCGGCGGTGCTTCCGGTGATCGGCACCAAGGAACTCATCGCCTGGCTGCCGACGCTGGTGGGTCTCGGCGCCGCCGACGTCGTGGTGATCCCGGAACTGGCGTATCCCACCTACGAGGTCGGCGCGCGACTGGCGGGCGCGGAGGTGGTCGCGGCCGACTCGCTGACCCAACTCGGGCCGCGCTCCCCGGCGGTGGTCTATCTCAACTCCCCGGCCAACCCGACCGGCC
>CAYXOM010000494.1:0-1663 GCA_964466565.1 uncultured Mycobacterium sp. | reverse complement strand
ATCCCGACGGCCGCTACTCGACGGTGACGGACTTGGCGAGGTTGCGCGGCTTGTCCACGTCGTACCCGCGGGCCCGTGCCACCGAGGCGGCGAACACCTGCAGCGGGACCGTGGACAGCAATGGCTGGAACAGGGTCGACACCGCGGGGATCTCGACGAGGTGGTCGGCGAAGGGCCGCACCGTCTCGTCGCCCTCCTCGGCCAGGACGACGGTGATCGCGCCGCGGGCCTGGATCTCGCGGATGTTGGACAGCAGCTTGGCGTGCAGCAGTGGGGCGTTCTTCGGCGAGGGCATCACCACGATCACCGGCAGGCCCTCCTCGATCAGCGCGATCGGGCCGTGCTTGAGTTCGCCGGCCGGGAATCCCTCGGCGTGCATGTAGGCCAGTTCCTTGAGCTTGAGGGCGCCCTCCAGGGCGACCGGGTAGCCGACGTGGCGGCCCAGGAACAGCACCGCGGGCGCGGCGGCGAACCGGGCACCCAGCGCCGCGGGCACGTCGGCGTGCTCCAGTACCCGGGCGATCAGGTCCGGAACGGCCTCCAGCTCGCGGTACTCGCGGGCGACCTCGTCGGGGTACTTGGTGCCGCGGGCCTGCGCCAGCGCCAGTCCGACCAGGTAGTTGGCCGTGATCTGGGCCAGGAACGTCTTGGTGGCCGCCACCCCGATCTCGGGCCCGGCGCGGGTGTAGAGCACCGCGTCGGCCTCCCGCGGGATCTGGCTGCCGTTGGTGTTGCAGATGGCCAGCACCTTGGCCTTCTGCGCCTTGGCGTGGCGCACCGCCTCGAGGGTGTCGGCGGTCTCGCCGGACTGCGAGATGGCGATCACCAGCGTGCTGCGGTCGAGCACCGGGTCGCGGTAGCGGAACTCGCTGGCGATCTCGACCTCCACCGGCAGCCGTGTCCAGTGCTCGATGGCGTACTTGGCCAGCATCCCGGAGTGGTAGGCGGTGCCGCAGGCCACGATGAACACCTTGTCGACCTCGCGCAGTTCCTGGTCGGCCAGGCGCTGCTCGTCGAGCAGGATGCGGCCGTCGGCGAAATGCCCGAGCAGAGTGTCGGAGACCGCCGCCGGCTGCTCGGCGATCTCCTTGAGCATGAAGTACTCGTAGCCGCCCTTCTCCGCGGCCGAGACATCCCAGTCGATATGAAAAGGACGAGCATGGGCGGCGCCGTCGTTGCCGTCGAAGTCGAGGATCCGGTACCCGTCGGCGGTGATCACGACGGCCTGATCCTGGCCGAGTTCGACCGCATCGCGGGTGTATTCGATGAACGCCGCGACATCGGAGCCCAGGAACATCTCGCCGTCTCCGATTCCGACCACCAGCGGGGTGGAGCGCCGCGCGGCGACGATGGTGCCCGGGTCGGCGGCGTGGGCGAAGACGACGGTGAAGTGCCCCTCCAGCCGGCGCAGCACGGCCAGTGCCGAGGAGACGAAGTCCCCGGCCGTCGGGCCCGTAAGGTGGGCCCGGGCCAGCAGGTGCACCGCCACCTCGGTGTCGGTGTCGCTGGCGAACTCCACCCCGTCGGCCTCCAGTTCGGCGCGCAGGGAGGCGAAGTTCTCGATGATGCCGTTGTGCACCACGGCGAACTCGCCGGCGGCGTCGCGGTGCGGGTGGGCGTTGCGGTCGGTGGGCCGGCCGTGGGTGGCCCAGCGGGTGTGCCC
>CAYXOM010000493.1:0-9612 GCA_964466565.1 uncultured Mycobacterium sp. | reverse complement strand
ACGGCGGCGACGGCGGCGACTCGGTGTTCATCGGCGACGCCGGCGACGGCGGTGTCGGCGGAGCCTCACAGATGGGTGCCGGCGGCGACGGCGGAGACGGCGGAAACGCAACCCCGATCTCCGGCAACGGCGGAGCCGGCGGTAATGGCGGAGCGGGAATGACGCCGGGTTGCGGCGGCACCGCCGGCATGCGCGGCATGTTCCTCAGCAGCATGGGCGCCGGCGGCACACCCAATTGCGGCGGCGGAATGATGGGCGGCGGCATGCACGGAATGGGCGGCGGCATGCACGCGATGGCGTCGGTCGCGGCGCCGTAGCCGGCCTCCGGGCCGGCCGGTGAGTTCCGCGAACGGAGTCCTCGGACGCCGTTCGCGGGATTGGCGCGTCACAGAGGAGACGCGTCACCGAGGAGACGGGAGCAGGACATGGAACTTGCGGCGATGGTGGGCATGCCCGGCGAGGCATTGCGCGTCCCGCGCGCCCAGTGGCGGCAGTCGCTGACCGAGGTGGTGCGAGCCGCGTTCGGCTACCACTACGAGCGCAACGCGTTCTATCGCGCCCAATGCGGTGAGGTGTCACCGGCGGACATCGCCGGCTATCGGGACCTGCACCGGATTCCACTGCTGCCGGTCGGCATGTTCAAACAGGCCGGTTCCCACGTGCTGCTCACCGGCACCCTGGCCGATATCGAGACCGAGATCCGCTCGACCGGCACCGGTGGGGTCCCCTCGGTGGCCCGGCGGGACCCCCTGACCACGACGCGGGCATCGGTCGGGATCATCGGCGGCTACCGCGACTTCTTCGGAATCTCCCGTGGCGCGGGCCTCTTCCTGTGCCCATCGACCGCCGAGGTCCCGGAGATGGGCATGGTCAAGGTGTTCAACCTGCTCACCTGCATGCTCGACGATCACTGGTTCGGGGTGGACGGCTTCTCGTTCGCCCCTGCCGAGGCTCTCGAATATCTGCGGCGCTGGGAAGGCCGGATGACCCGTCACATCATCGGGCCGCCGTTCATCGTGGCCAGATTCATGCGGTACCTCGAGTTGGAATCGATCCCGCTGAGCCTGGACCCGGAGTCGATGATCATCATGCTCGGCGGCTGGAAGCAGTACACGGGACGGTCTATCAGCCGCGACGAGTTCGACGCGAATGCGCAGCGCAATCTCGGTGTCGACCCCACCCGGATCCGCGACATGTACGGGATGATCGAGTCGAACATGCTGGCCATCGAATGCGAGCACCGGCGCAAGCACGTACCCCCCTGGTGCTACGTCTCGATCCGCGACATGAACGACCCAGCAGTCGAACTCGCGCCGGGCAAGACCGGCGGCATCGCCATTCTCGACGCCCTCAACACCTCCTACCCGGGATTCCTGCTGTCCGACGACGTCGGGGAGGTCGATGAGAGCGACTGTCCCTGCGGCCGTACCGGGCAGACGGTGCGGTTCCGCAGACGGCGCCAGGGGGCAGAGCTGGGCTGCTGCGCGGTCAGCATCGAAAAGTTTCTCGACTCGAACGACGTCGTCGCCGAGTGCGAGCTGGTGGACGCACCCGGACGGGTCTGACGGTGCCCAGGTTCAGCCCGAAGGTGATCGACCATTTCACCAACCCCCGCAATTGCGGCCGGCTGGAGGACCCCGACGTGACGGCATTCGTCGGCAACCCGGTGTGCGGCGACCAGATCCTGTTGACCGCGCGGATCAGCGGCGACACCGTCCGTGAGGTCTCCTTCGAGGCGTTCGGGTGCTCGGCCTCGCTGGCGGTCGCGTCCATCCTGACCGAACGCCTCGCGGGAATGCCGATCACCGACATCGACGGCCTCGACCAGGACCGGGTCGCCGACTGGTCCGGGGGGCTGACCCCCGACCAGCACCACGTCGCCGTACTGGGCGCCGACGTCGCTCACCGACTGGCGGCCAACTACCGCAACGGGGCCCATGACGAGCCGCCGGAGTTCCACGGTGGCTAGCCGTGAGGTGTACCTCGACTACGCGGCAACCGCTCCCCTGCACCCCGGGGCGGCGCTGGCCGTCGAGGCCGGGCAGCGCCTGACCGGCAATCCGTCGAGCGACCACGAGGCCGGCCGGAACGCCGCGGCCGCCCTGTGCGGAGCCCGGCGATCCATCGCGCGACTCCTTGACGTCGATCCCGAGGACGTCATCCTCACCTCCGGCGGCAGTGAAGCCGACGCGATGGCGTTGTGGGGCACCTTCGCCGCCCGGGGCTTCACCGGCCATCTGGTGACCACGGCGATCGAACACTCGGCCGTGCTCGAGAATGCCCGCGCCCTCGCCGAACTCGGAGTCGCGGTGAGCGTCGTCGACCCCGGTCCCTGCGGCCACGTCAGCGCGGCAGCGGTCGAAGACACCATTCGGGCCGACACCGCGCTGGTGTCGGTGATGCACGCCAACAACGAGACCGGTGCGGTCCAGCCGGTCGAGGAGATCGCTCGTGCGGCCCGCCGCGCGGGCGTCGCCTTCCACACCGACGCCGTGCACACGGCCGGAAAAATCGACCTCCGCGGGATCGGGGCGACGATGATTTCGCTGTCGGCGCACAAGTTCGGCGGACCTCGCGGGGTGGGGGCCCTCTCGGTCGCCGGCGACCACCGCCTGTCGCCGCTGATCCGGGGCGGGTCGCAGGAGAGAGGAAGGCGGGCCGGCACCGAGAACGTCGCCGGCGCCATGGGAATGGCCGCTGCCGCCGAGGCCTGCCTCGAGCGTCTGTCGTCGGACTACCGCATGCAGGTTGCCGCACTGCGCGAGCGCCTGGTCGACGGACTGTGCGCCCTCGGCGGAGTCCACGTCAACGTCAGCGGGTCCGTCCTTGCCGAGACCGTCAGCCTTCGCTTCGACGGGGTCCGCGGCGACACACTCGCCGACCTGCTCGACATGGCCGGGATCTACGTCTCGACCGGATCGGCCTGCCATGCCAAGGACGACCGGATTTCCCATGTCCTGGCCGCCCAGGGCCTCACCGCGGCGGCCGCGCGCTCGGCGGTCCGATTCTCGCTGGGCCCCGGTGTCTCGGTGGATGACATCGACCACGTCGTGTCGGTGACAGCGCAGGCCGTCGAGAGGCTGCGCCGCACCGCCGGGAGGGTGCCGATCCCCCGGTGATCGCCCTGAGGAACCTCGTCGCCGAGAAGACCCGCTTCACCCTGTCGGTGCTCGGGATAGCTCTGGGCGTTCTGCTGGTATTGGTGATGGCAGGCATCTTCGCCGGCACCACCCGCGGGGTCACCACCTACATCGACCACTCCCGCAGCGCCGTCTGGGTGATGCAACCCGGCGTATCCCAGATGTTCAAGGCCGTGTCCTGGCTGCCGCCCGACACCCGGCAGCGACTGCTCGCGCTGCCCGGGGTCGACTCGGCCGGTCCGATCCTCGGTCTTCCGTCGGACTTCGTGCACAACGGATCCCATAACGCCTACTTCCTGCTGGGCTACGACGCGGGCACCGGAGTCGGCGGACCGTGGTCACTCGCGGCGGGACGTGGCGTCGAAAAGTCCGGTGAAGCTGTGCTCGACCGGATTTTGGCGCGCAAGAACGGGATACGCCTGGGCGACACGGTCCGGCTCATCGACGAGGAGTTCACCGTCGTCGGCCTGTCCAACCAGACCGCCGCGGCGACCAACTACTACGTCTTCATCCCGCTGCCCGACGCGGCACGGTTGCTGCGAGCGGGGGACCGGGTCTCCTACCTGCTGGTCCAGCCCCGGCCCGGGTACACCCCGGAACGGCTGGTGGCCGACATCCGCGCAGACGTCACGGGCGTGGACGCGCTGACCTCGGCGGAGTTCGCCGAGAACAGCCGAGACATCATCGTGAAGATGATCGGGCGCCCGCTCAAGACGATGATCGCGATCGCCGCACTGGTGGGAATGACCCTGATCGGCCTGACGATGTGGGCACTGACCGCCGAACAGGTTGCCGACTTCGGGGTGCTCCGGGCTCTCGGCGTGCGCCCCGACCGGTTGGCGCTCGAGGTGGCGACACAGGCCGCGGTCATCTCCGCGCTCGGCCTCGCCGCCGGCGCGACCCTCGGCTACGCCGCTCAATTCCTGGTCGGCGACAGCCTCGGCGACGTCAGCATCGCGATCACCCCCGCCCTACTGGCGGCGGTGGCCTCGGGCACCGCGGTGACGGCTGTCCTGGGCTCGTTACTTCCGGTCCGCCGGATCACCCGCATCGACCCCGCCGTCGCATTCCGGCACTGAGAGGAACTCCGATGCCCTGCCCCGTCTGCCAGCGCGACTCGGCCACGCCGCACTGCGCACACTGTCCGGTGCCGGCCGGCGACGGCACGTCGGCCGCCGTGCTGGAACTGACCGAGGTCCGATACCGCTACGGACACGGCGACGCCGCGGTGCAGGCCCTCGACGGCATCACGCTGTCGGTCGACCGCGGCGACGTCATCCTGGTCGCCGGACCCTCGGGGGGCGGGAAGACGACGGCACTGTTGGTGATGGGCCTGCTGCTGTCGCCGGACTCCGGCTCCGTACGGATCGGCGGTCAGGACGTCGGCGCCCTTCCCGAGCGGGAGAGGGCCCGCCTGCGGCTGCTGCGGCTGGGATTCCTGTTCCAGGACTACAACCTGCTCACGGCGCTGACCAGTGAGCAGAATATCGCTGTTCCGCTGCGTTACGCGGGAGTGCCCAAAGCAGCCGCGCTCGAACGGGCGAGGGAACTGCTCGACGCGCTCGGCATGGCGCACCGGGCCACGCACCGCCCGGGAGAGTTGTCGGGCGGCGAGAAGCAGCGGGTCGCGACCGCGCGCGCCCTGGCGGCCGGGCCCGAGGTGATCCTGGCCGACGAGCCCACCGCCAATCTCGACTCGGGAACCGGCCGCAGGGTCGGTGAACAACTGGCGCGCGCCGCGAGGGCCCAGAACACCGCCGTGGTGATCGTGACTCACGACTCCCGGCTGAACCGCATCGCCGATCGGGTGGTCCATCTCGAGGACGGCCGGCTCGTGGGCACGAGCGCCTGAGATGCTCCCCTCAGAGCCGGTCAGCGCCCACGGTGGCACCGCAGCCGCGGATCGCCACCACCCGGTTGTTCATCGTCGGACGCATGATGTTGCTGTACAACCAGCCCTTGATCCCCCGCGCGTTAACGCCGTGGTCGCGGTAGAAGGAATCGGGATCGTCGAAGACGCCGAAATCCCGATTGACCCCCGTGGCCTGAATTCGGGTGTCGGACCCCTTCCACTCCACGGGCGGATCGGCCAGATCATCGGTCCCGACGCCGTAGCCGAGAACCGATCCGTCCGCCCGGGGGAGCCGCGAGCGCAGTCCCGCCAGGTAGCCCTCGTCGAGGATCACCCCCTCCAGCCCCACCCACCGGCCACCGGCGAACACCTCGGCCCAGCTGTGAATGATGCTGCGCGGGGCGAACCAGTACAGCGGAGCCACCATGACCCCGTGCTGCAAGCGCTTGTCGATGGTCGCGCCGTGGAATCGGCAGGGGATCCCCTGACTCCGCAGCAGCGCCATCAGCAACGTGGTCTTTGTGTTGCACTGCCCGTAGCCGTCGGCCAGGACCGCCGAGGCCGGAATGTCGTCGGATGCGTTGTACCCGAACGGGATTTCGTTGCGCACGAAGTCGTACGCCGCGCCGACTCTGTCCATCTCCGGCAGATCGAGCCAGCCCCGGCGATCGACGACCGACCGCAGTCGCGGATGCTCGAAGTCGAGAACAGCGGTGGCCCGAAGGTAGCGGTCGTCCATATCGCCGACCCTACCGGCGCCGTCGGCAACAGCGCCGGGAACTTCACTCTCTCCCCGGGCGACCCGGTGGGGAATGCCGGGTGGGAGGAGGTCGGCGTCCGGTGATCGTCGCCCTGCGAAATCTCGCCGCCGAACGCACGCGGCTTCTCCTCTCCACACTCGGCGTCGGGTTCGCAGTGCTGCTGGTTCTGATGATGGCCGGAATCTACGTCGGGACCACCCGCCAGGTCACCACCTACATCGACCACTCCCGTAACGCCGTCTGGGTCACCCAACCCGGTGTCACGCAGATGTTCCGCGCGGTGTCCTGGCTGCCATCCGACCTGCGCCGGCAGCTGACGGCCCTTCCCGAGATCGACACCGCCGACCCGATCCTCGGTCTGCCCTCCGACTTCGTCCACGGCGACGAGCAGACCGCCTATTTCGTCGTCGGTTACGACACCGCCACCGGCGTCGGAGGGCCATGGTCGATGGCCGAGGGGCGCACCCCGAGCGGGCCCCGCGAGGCGGTCCTGGACCGGGTACTGGCGGCCTCCAACGGGATCCAAGTGGGCGACACGGTGCGGATCGTCGACGGCGACTTCACCGTCGTCGGTATCTCCGACCAGACCGCCGCGCTGGGAAACTTCTACGCGTTCGTCTCGCTACCCGAGGCGGCGACCCTGACGCGGGCGGGCGACCGGGTGTCCTACTTCCTCGTCCAGCCCGCGCCCGGATACACCCCGGAGCAAGCGGCGGCGGCGATCCGCAGCGGCATCCCGACCGCGGACGCCTGGACGTCGAGCGCCTGGGCGGAGAACAGCCGGGACATCATCATCTCGATGATCGGGCGCCCGCTGAAGGCGATGATCGCCATCGCCGCCCTGGTGGGGATCGCGCTGATCGGCCTCACCGTGCTGGCCTCGACCAACGAGCAGCGGGCGGACTTCGGCATTCTGCGCGCCGTCGGCGTGAGCCCGGGCCAGTTGACCCGCGTCGTCGCCGGCCAGGCGGCCCTCGTCGCCGCCCTGGGCTATCTCCTCGGGTCCGCTCTCGGCTACCTCGCCCAGTTCCTCGTCGGCGACCGCCTGGGTGAGGCGACCCTGGCGATCACACCGGCGATGCTGGCTGTGATGGCACTGGCCACCGCCGCGATGGCCGCCCTCGGATCGCTGCTCCCCCTGCACCGCGTGACGCGCATCGACCCCGCATCGGCTTTCCGGCGATGACCCAACCCGCATGAGGATCCCATGACCCGCAACCACGACAGGTCCGGCATCCCGGACACCGATGAGGTCGTCGAGGCCATCCGCACCGGCCTGGTGAGACTCCTCCCGCCCGAGGATCTGGCGCTCATCGACCTGTCCGGCCTCGATGCCGGGACGGCGATGCTCCACCTTCCGGTCGACTCCGCGGTACTGATGGCCCTGATGACCGAACTCGAAGACACGTTCTCGGTCTTCATCGAGGAGGAGGCGGCGTTCTCCTTCACCGATCTCGGGGATGTCGCGGACTACATCAAAGGCAGAATCGCCGATCGCGCCGAGCGGGAGGGGAACCAGTGAGCCCACTTTCGGCAGCCGTCAGAGAACACATGGCGGCCGGCGCGCCCGCCCTGCGGACCGGCGCGATCGACTACGGCCGGTTGCTGTCGTCCGACCTTGAGCGCGTCGACTTCTACGACAGCCGTGAGCACCTCGGCACGCTGGCGGGTTCCGATCTCGCCGCGCATGCGGTGACCCGTGCGGCAGCACTGTCGGCCCTGGGCCTGCGGCCCGGCGACCGCGTCGTGATGGTGGCCGCCAACACCGAGCACTACCTCGCAAGCCTGCTCGCGGTGCTGCTGCTCGGCGCGGTGCCGTGTGCTGTGGCCCCGCCGACCACGCCGTCGCGCCCGGACTCCCCGGGGGTGGCGCACCTGCGCGCCGCGGTGAACGTCGTCAGCCCCGTCCTGGTTCTGACCGACCGGCGGTCCGCCGACGCTTTCCGCGAGCCCCGGGCGGTGGTCTACGAGGATCTCGACGGTGCGGGCATGCCGCCGCCGCCCGGCCGGATCCCGCCGTCGCCGGGCGACCCCCACCACATCCAGCTCACCTCCGGATCGACCTCGGCGCCCAAGGCGGTCCTGCTGTCGCACTCGAACGTCGTGCACAACATGGCCGTGATCGGGCATGCGATGGGCACCGAGCGCGAGCGCGACCGTCTCTTCAGCTGGCTCCCGATGTATCACGACATGGGGTTCGTCCAGGTTCTGGGGGCCCTGATCTATCGGCTTCCCATCGGGATGATGACCCCACTGGGGTTCCTGCGCGACCCGCTGTCGTGGCCCCGGCACATGACCGCACACGCCTCGACGTTCACCGCCGGCCCGACCTTCGCCTATCACGCCGCCGTCGAGGCCCTGGCCCGTTCCGGCGATGGGAGGTCGCGGATCGACCTGACCGCCCTGCGCTTCGCCTACGTGGGAGCCGAACCGATCGCCGGCTCGACACTGCGCCGCTTCACCGAGAGTTTCGCGCCACTGGGACTTCGCCCCGACGCCCTCGTGCCGGGGTACGGAATGGCCGAGTCCGTGCTGGCCACCACGATCGCCCTGACGGCCGCGCCGCCGGGGCGCGGGAACTTCGGCCGGGTCCGCTCGTTGTGCACCGAAGCTGATCGCCCGGACCTGATCTCCTGCGGCACGCCGATCGACGGCATGCGGATCAGGATCGTCGACCGGAGCGGCGAGGAGACTCCGGCCGGCGGCGTCGGCGACATCCAGATCAGCGGCCCGTCGGTCATGGCCGGATATCTCAACGCCGACGGTTCGCTCGGTGCGCCCCCGGAGGGATGGCACGACACCGGGGACCGGGGGCTACTCCACGACGGCGAACTCTACGTCGTCGGACGCGACAAGGAGATGCTGATCGTCCGGGGCCGGAATCTGCCGCCCCACGACGTGGAACAGGCCATCGCCGACCTGCCCGAGGTGGGTCCGGGCAACTGCGTGGTGTTCGCGGTGCCCGACGACGGCCGGGGCCGCGAAGGCGTCGTCGCGATGGTGGCAACCGGGCCCGGCGCCGCCGACGACGCCGGCATCCGGGCGTCGGCCAGGGCGCGGATCCGGGAGGGTTTCGGGTTCTCCCTCGACGACGTCGTCATGGTGCCCAGGGGCTCGATACCACGGACCACCAGTGGGAAGGCGCAGCGCCTGAGGGCGCGGGAGGCCTATCTGCGCGACCGCTCGCCGGCCAACCCGGCACACTGCTCCTGGAACAACCGGCCCCCTCTGCGCGACTATTGACACATGGACTGCCAGATCGCGCGGGAGGCACTCTCGGCCCGCATCGACGGCGAGCGCGAGCCCATCCCCGCGGCGCGGGTGGACGAACACCTCGCCGGGTGCCCGGACTGCCGGGACTGGCAGGCTGCCGCGGTCGAACAGACCCGGGCCCTGCGCCGGTTGGCGGGCCGCTCGCAGGTCACCGCAGTGCCGGATCCCCGCCCGCTGCGAGGGCGGACCCGCGTCCTGCCCGCGATCGCCCCCGCGCGATGGGCACTGTGCGGGGTCGGCCTCATCCAGCTGGCCCTGGCCGCGGCGCAGGGCTTCGGGCTCCACCTCGGGATCGCCCACTCCGCCGGCGGCGCCCATCTGATCAACGAGTCCACGGCCTGGTCGGCGGCACTGGGCGCGGGGATGATCGCCGCAGCTCTGCGCCCGATGGCCGCCGCGGGACTCGTCTGGGTGCTGTGGGCTTTCGTCGCCGTCCTGGGAGCCTATGTGGTCGCCGACTCGATCAGCGGGGCGGTGACCCCCGGTCGCGTCGCCACCCACCTGCCCCTGCTCGCGGGAGCGGTCCTGGCCACCCTGGTCTGGCGCCGGGAGACCCCCGACCGGCCGCAGCCGGCGGTGGACTCGG
>CAYXOM010000492.1:0-5601 GCA_964466565.1 uncultured Mycobacterium sp. | reverse complement strand
GGTGATCGCCGCCGCCGCCGGAGGCATCGTCGACATGGTGGTCGACGGCCGGACCGGACTGCTGGTGACACCGGGCGACCCGACCGCTCTGTCGCAGGCGATGACGGCGATCACCGGCGACCCCGTTGCGGCCGAGGCGCTCGGTGTCGCCGGCCGCGATCGGGCCCGCCTGTTCACGGCCAGCGCGGTCGTCGGCCGTCT
Organism: uncultured Mycobacterium sp.; assembly: GCA_964466565.1. GTDB lineage: Bacteria > Actinomycetota > Actinomycetes > Mycobacteriales > Mycobacteriaceae > Mycobacterium. The sequence continues at coordinate 5,400 of CAYXOM010000492.1, read as the reverse complement.
CGAGGACATGTACCGCGAGGCCGTCGCCGCCCCGGATCCCGGCCCGCACCCGTGACCGGAGCAGATCGCGACCCCGCGGGCGGCGACGGGTCGGCCCGGCTGGCCGAGCACCAGCGCAAGCGCACCCTGCTGGTTCGCAGCGCCGGTGCGCTGGTCTCCACCTCCGCGGTAACCTCCGCCCTGGGGTTCGTCTTCTGGGCGGTCGCGGCCCGGCTGTTCGATCCCGCCGACGTCGGCGCTTCGGCGACGGCGATCGCGGCCATGAGTGTTATCGCCCCGCTCACCATGCTCGGGTTGGGCACCCTGCTCATCTCCGATCTGCCCGCGGTGCGGTCCGGCCGGGCCCGCAGGGTCTCGACAGCCGCGCTGCTCAGCTTCCTGGCCGGCAGCGCGGTCGCCCTCGTCGCGGCGCTGATCCTGCCGGCGAGTTTCCTGGGCCTGTCCGGCATCGGCACGGACCGGGCGACGACGGTCCTCTTCGTCCTCGGAGCCGCGCTGCAGAGCGCCGGGTTGATCATCGACCAGGGCTTACTGAGCCTGTTAGGCGGCGGCATTCAGCTGCTGCGCAACACGATCCAGGCGGTCAGCAAGATCGTTCTGCTCGGCGTCCTGGTGCTGACCGTCGGATCCGGGGGGTCCACGGCGATCTTCGCCAGCTGGCTGGCCGCCAATGCCGTCTCGATTGTGGCCATCGCCGCGATCCTGCTGCGCCGCTACCGGCCGGGCCTGCGAGAGGTGGCGCCCTCGCCGTCTGCCCTGCGGGGACGCTACGGCGACGCCGCCCGGCACCATCTGCTCAACACCTCGCTGTTCGTCCCGTTCTTCGCCATGCCGATCGTGGGCAACGTCATCCTGGGCTCGGAGCAGGCCGCCTTCCTCTTCGCGGCGTGGTCGATTGCCGGCGTTGTCTTCCACCTGCCCGTGTCGCTGGCGCTCGCCCTCTTCGCCTCCGGCGCGCGCGACACCACGACCTTCCCGATGGAGTTCCGCTTCACCCTGGGCCGCGGGTTGCTCATCTGCGCGGCCGCCAACGCGTTCGTCTTCGCCCTCGGCGGCCCGGTTCTCGGGATCTTCGGCAGCGACTACGCCGACAGTGCCCGTGACGCGCTGGTGATCATCTGCCTGGGCGGGTTCGGCCTGGTCATCCGCGACCACCACGTCGCCCTCGCGCGGGTCCGCGGGCGGGTGGGCCGCGAAGCGGCACTGCTCGGTCTGCTCGGTGCCGGTGAACTGGCCGGCGCGGCGCTCGGGGCGTCCCTCGGCGGGCTCACCGGCCTCGCCCTGGGATGGCTGGCGGCCGTGGCCCTGCAGGCCGCCGTGTGCGGGCCCGCGGTGTGGCTCGCCGTGCGCGGAAAGCTTCCTCTGCCGGCTGGAGCGGGATCGGGAACGGGTGTCACAGGAGTCTCCGCCGAGGCGGGCCCGGCCTAGTATGCACCCCATGGGACGAAGCTGCCCGCGCATCGTGCTGACCTTCGTCGCCGCGATGGCCGTCCTGATCACCCCGGGCGCCTCGGCGGGTGCCGAGCCGGCAACCGCGGCGGAGATCACCTTGGGACTGGCGCAACTCGGCGGCTCGGACACGCTCGAGTTCGCCGTCGGAGCGGACCCGTCGAGTTCGACAGTGAGTTTCCAGTTCCCGTCCGGAATGGCTCCGCAGTCCTTCGCCGCCGCGGTCGATCTGCCGCTGCCGCTGAGTTTTAGCATGCTCACCGTCTCCCAGGGCTCCCGGATCCTCGCCCGCGGGCCGCTGCCTGCCGGTGAGGGCGGCGCGTTCGACATCCCGATCGCCGGGGCCCGGGCCTTCGGCGGCTGGGGCACGCTGACCTTCACCCTGCTGGCGGTTCCGGACGAGGAGGTCTGTTCGGCCGCGGTTCGGCTCGGCTCGGCGGCGGTCCGGTTCCGGGGGGCGGACCCCACTCCGCAGACGGTTGCCGACTTCCTGCCGGAAGTGCTGACCCGCGCGAGCGTCGAACTGCCCCCGCAGCCGTCGCCGGCCGAGGCCGACGCGGCGGTGCAACTGGCCGCCGTCATCGCCCGGCGGTACCGCGCGCAGAGTCCGCAGATCGTCACCACGACCGGTGGGCCGGGTCCGGCGCGACCCGTGCCGGCCGGTGGGCCCCTCGAGCGGCGCATCGTGGTCCGCGAGGCGCCGGCCCCGGGACTCAGCGTCTGGGTGGACGACCGCGGCGCGGCGCTGCTGATCTCCGGACCGCCCGGGCAGTTGACGAATCAGGCGCGCCTGCTCGCCGAGGACCTACTGCCCTTCGCCCAGAGCCCCCGCGTCGATGTCGTCTCCGCGCCGCCGGATCAGGCCTTCGCGCCGCCGAGCGCGACCCTGGCCCAGCTGGAGATCACCACGCCCGGCCGGGGACCCCGCAGGACGTTCACCATCGACCAGACCCGGTTCGGCCACTCGCTCAGCGACGTCGCGCTGCACCTGCTGGGCTCCCACACGCCGCTGGCCCGCGACGTCGGCGGGGAGGTCGTCGTCGAGGCCGACGGGATCGTGATTGACCGCTGGCCGGCGGAACCCGGTGGCGAGGTCGACCGCCGGATCGCGATCCCGCGCTCGCAGATCAGGCGTTCCATCGAGATCAGGGTCAGCGTGGCCACCAGCGAGCGGACCGACAGAGGGTGCCACGGGGGAGCGCGGAGCGATCTGCGGATCAGCCCGTCCACGACGATCAGTACCGCCCGGACCGGCGAGCCGGCGGCGCAGGGTTTCCAGTCCCTGCCGCAGGCCCTGATGCCCGTGGTGACGTTCGGCCTCGCGTCGAACTCCCCGGGGCAGGTCGCCCAGGCGGTCCGGATCGCCGCGGGCCTGCAACGCAGCAGCGGGGTGCTGCTCGTCACCTCCGTCACCAGCGTGCGGCAGGCGGTCGACGGCGGCGGCCCGGCCGTCCTGATCGCTCCCGACGGCCTCGCCGAGGGCTCCGTCGGGCTGCCGTTCCGGGCCGGGGACTCCCAGGTCGCCGTCAGCGCCCGCGACCCACGCGGGGAGCCGCAGACCCTGACTCTCGATCCGGGCACCGGTTTCGGCTCGCTGCAGACCGTCTTCGATGGACGTCGCACCCTGCTCGTCGCGACCTCGAACCGGGCGCCGGCCAGGCTCGGCGAACTGCTGGACTGGCTCGACGCCGAACGCGCCCGCTGGCCCTCCCTGGAGGGCAGGGCCGTGATCACGGTGCCGGGTTCGGATCCGGTGACACTGCCCAACCCCGACGTCCCCGCGGATGCCGAGCCCGGCCGGGACGCGGCCTCCCCGGGCGGATCCGGCTGGATACCGTGGGCCGCCGGCTCGGTGGTGCTCCTGGCCACGGCGGGCGCTGTGGGCAGCCTGCTGGCGATCCGGCGGTCGCGGTCTCGCGCCGCCCGGGGACCGGTCGGCGGGGACCGACCGGAAGACCCGCCCCCAGACGAGCAGGGGCAACCGCCGGAAGACCGACCGTGACGGCGGGTCGCGTGCTCCGGATGGCGGGCCCCGACGCCGCCGCCGACTTCGCCCGGTACCGGTTCTACGACGCGCAGCGGGGAGTGAACCGCTCGGCGGCGACGACGATCCTCGCCCACCAGGGCCTTCAGGCGATGCTTCTCTACCGATGGATCCGACGGCGCCGGGCGGCCCGGCCCGACGCGGCCAGGCGGCTCTCAGATGCGCTCTATCCGCTGCTCTCCCGCATCTGCGACATCGCGACCGGTATCCACGTCGACCCGGCGGCGACCATCGGACCCGGTTGTCATATCGCGCATTTCGGCGGCGTCGTCATCGGGCCTGGAGTCCGGCTGGGGTCGAATTGCAACATCGGACACGGGGTCACGATCGGTGGAGGTGCTCCGGCAATCGGGGACCGCGTTCTGATCGGCCCGGGCGCCAAGGTTCTCGGCGACGTCCGCGTCGGGTCAGATGCCGCCATCGGCGCCAATACCGTAGTGGTCTCCGACCTCGGGCCCAGGGCTGTCGCGGTCGGCAATCCGGCCCGCATCCTCTCCCACGCGGGCGCATTCGACCACGTGGTCTACCCCGGGGCGGAGTCCGACCCGGGCCGGCGGGCGGCGATGGGCGTCGTCGGGGGCCCTGGCGGCGCGCCGTCGTGATGACCTGGCGGGGTCAGTTCGACCCCCGGCAGGTGTACCCGCGCGACCAGCCCGAGGTGATCTGAACCCGCGACCCTCACGGTTTCGGCATGGGTGGCCCCGGACCGGAGGGTGAGAATGTGATCGATTCCGATCAGCGGCGGTAGGAAGCTGTCGGCGGGAAAGGTCCGCGCCCAGCCGGCGCCGGTTTGCTCGACGGCATCACGGAACCCGAGTTCCAGCAAATGGCGGAAGGGTCGCATGTCATGGGTGGCGTTGAAGTCTCCGGCAGCAATCACCGCACCGGAACCGGCCGAGGCCGACGCCTCGGCCAGGCTCGCCCTCAAGGCGTGGATCTCGCCGCGCCAGACCCCGATCGCCTGCGGCCACGGCCCGGCGAGGTGGATCGCGAGGACGACGGTATCGCTGCGGGCCCCGGCCACCGCGATGCGCACGGCGAGATTGCTCAGTGCGTACCCGGGCAACCGGGTCGACCCGGAGATGGGGTGGCGACTCCACACGCCGGTGCCGCCTGCGCCGGGCCGGACGTCGAGAGCACGGAACGGGAAGTGATTGTCCATCCCGGCAGATGAGATCCGATCGGCCGCGAGAGGCGTGATCTCCTGCACGACAACGACATCCGCGATATCCCTGGCCAGCCGCACCAGGCCGACCGGTTCGGCTCTGCCCAGATGCAGGTTCGCGGTGAGCATCCGGACTGTGACACTTCCCGGCACCGGGGGTCCGGCGGGGTGAAACAAAGGCACCTGGACGGCAACCGATGCCGACAGCAGGAACGCCGCGGCCAACGCCCACCACCGCCGGCCCGCCGCCAGGAAGAGCGGTATGGCCGCAATCGAGCACATCGACAGGTAGGGCGCGAGAGCGGCCAGGATCAGGACCGGGTGATTGCCGACGGGCGACCACCGCGCGGCCAGGGCTGCCGCCGACGCGCCGGCAGCAAACGATCCTGGCACCGTCAGCCACAGTGGGCTGCGGCGCCGCGACATAGCTGGGACGGTATCATCGGCGGATGCGGGGGACCTGTGTCTGCGGTCACGCGCGGGCCGCCCACCAGCATCACCGGCGCGGAACCGACTGCGCCGTCTGCTGCTGCCCGCAGTACCGCCGCGACTGGTGGATTCGCCGGGTTCTGCGTGGGGCGCGACCTCCGTAGACGCCGCCGCCTCAGCCCAGATGCAGCGCCACCAGCTGCCAGCGGGCGCCGGTGCGCTGGATCCGGCAGGCGATCGCGTGCACCCGCGGCCCGCGCGTGTAGCTGGCCGCCACCTCCGCCGCCCCGGCGGCGACCGGCTGGGCGTGCAC
>CAYXOM010000491.1:0-3140 GCA_964466565.1 uncultured Mycobacterium sp. | reverse complement strand
GGAGGCTCTCGCCGGGGACGCGGCCGTCGTCTCCGGGGCGGAGGCGGCCGCGGTGGCCGAACCGGTCGCCGACACGGTGGCCGAACCGGTCGTTGAGCCGGTCGCCGAAATCCTGGTCGAGCCGGTCGCCGAGCCGGTCGCCGTAACCGCGGCCGAGCCGGTCGTCGAGACCGTCGCCGGGACCCGGGCCGAGTCCGTCGTCCGGGAATCGGTGGTGGCCGAGTCCGGAGCGGCCGCCCGGTCCGGCGACGGGAAGACCCGCGCCACGCGTGCTGCGGCGTCCGGCGCCGAGGAGTAGGCGGCCTCAGCGGGTGAAGCGCGCCATGTGCGCGCCGATCCGCTCGGAGAGACCGTCGGGAACCTCCATGCGGATGAAGACGGTGTCGAGGACGATGTCGCCGTCGGCGTAGGGCAGCAGGTCCTGGGCCTCGGCGATGCGGTCGCACAGCGTCGAGATGAGGTTGTCGAAGGACAGCAGCGGCAGCATCGTGATGGCGCCGGCGTCCTGGACGAAGGTCAGCACGTCGCCCTCGACCGGGGTCTGCACGCACTTCTCGGCTTCGGTCAACAGGGACGCCTGGTAGTCCATCACCCGGTGGGCGGCGGCGATGATGGCGTCGGCGTCGGCGGTGCCGCTGCCGACTGCGCCGAAGGCCCCAGTGAAGGCGGGGCTGAGCATGAACTGGTCGATCTGCTCGGTGATGTGGACGACGGCCGTCAGTGACTCGCTGACGATCCGTGCGTAGTAGCGCCCCGGAACCTGCGGCATGCCCGCTCGCGGCCGGTACCCGCCGGCGACGGCCCGTAGCCGTTCCTGTACGGCTTGGCGGCGCTGCAGCAGCACCGAGGTGAACAACGCCCACGGCCACGCGGAGGGTTTGTCGGCGATGAGCCGCGCGAGTTCGTCCCTGGTGGTGGCCACCCCGGCGACCAGGGCGGTGTGCTCGTGGGCCGGCAGGACCCGCTTGGGGGTCGGGTCGATGGGCCGCGCCAGAGCCTCGGCCGCCGCCCGCATGTCCGGCGGCCACGGCCAGGGGGTCTGCAACGCCCGGTCGGCGGTGTAACGGGAGTAGACGACCCAGGCCGCGCCGCCCAGCAGGCCGGCGGCGATGAGGCCCGGCACCCAGGCGCCGTTGCTCACCGCGAGCAGCAGCAGAATGGCCCCGGCGATCAGCGTCCGCCTGGGTCCGGTGGTGAGTGCTGCGCCGATACCGGCCATGGTTGTCCCCCCGTCGTGCGTGCGACTGGGGGAAGGGTATCGGCGGTGACCGACAGCGCAAAAGCCCAGGTGTGGCTCAGAACACCCCCGAAGTGCCTCTGCGCGAGGGCGAACGGATTCGCGTCGGCGAAACGCCTGCCGGCAGGCGGTTTCCAGCACCGCAGCAAACGTCACACCCGCGGATGTGTGAATGAGACCACGTCGCAGGATTCTTCCGGAGCGCCGCCGCCGCCCTACTGTCGTCGCCCATGAAGAAGTACGCAATGGCGGTGATTGCCGCCGGTCTGGTCGCGACGTCTGCGCCGACCGCCTCAGCCGTTCCCACCGTCGGGATGAACGGACTGGTGCCCAACGCGCGGGCGCTGGCCGACTACGTCGTCGCGACCTATCCGGGTGTGCGGTCGATCGGCGGGGTTCGACCCGACGCCCGGCCCGACCATCCCAGTGGCCGTGCGATCGACATCATGATCGGCTCGGACATGGGCCTGGGCGACGCGATCCACTCCGACATCCAGAGCCAGGCCGGCCGCTTCGGCGTCGAGTACACGATGTGGCGGGTCGGCGGTCACTACGACCACATCCACGTCACGGTCTCGTAGTCGTCGTCGGCCCCCGGGCGTAGCGTGCGCCCCATGAACGCCGGCGAACAGGTTCTCGATTTCCTCTACACCACGCAGTTGCAGGTCGACGACGAGTGGGCGGTCACCACGCCCACCGGCTTCATCTGGTGGGCCGCCGAGAACGCCCAGACGGTGGAGATCCTCGGCGAGCAGACCGCCGAGGACGGCACCACCGGCTATCTCATCGGGGTGCGCACGGAGATGGTCTCCGACCTCGAGCTCACCGACGCGGCGCTGGCGGACCTCAACGCCGGGCCCATGCAGCTGGCCTCGATGTCCGGGCCGGTCTACGACGTCGAGACCAAGACGGTCAGCCTGTGCTCACTGGCGCTGGTGCACGAGGAGATCGCGCCCTGGATGGGCATGCTGCTGAGCACCGCGGCGGTGCTGCAGCTCGACGAGTCCCACGCCTTCGGCTCGGTGCTGGCCGAGCGGCACGGCGCGCGCGTCGCGGTCAGCGGGCATCCGCAGCGCGGCGTGCGCCAGCACGCCGACGAGATGATCGGCGCGGCGGCGCAGATCTTCAGCCCGGCCAACCGGACGGCGCTGATGCTCGCCGACGCCGACTTCGACGACGCCGTCACCCGCTACATGATGCAGCCGCCGTCGTTGGGCGCCAGCGCCGGCGGGACCGGCCTGACCGTCGAGTTCCCCTTCGGACAGGGCTCCTCGCTCTGTCAGTTCCAGGGCGACCGGGAACACGTGCGGTGGGGCAACGGGCTGGCGATCCGCCAGCGCTTCCCCTGCCCGGCGCGTACCGAGACCGAGGGCATCAGGACCGCGCTCGATCTCAACTTCGAGGACCTGACCGTCTATCCGGCCGGATACGGGTTCGGAAGCTTCTGCTACGCCGACGGCATGATCGGTTACAACGGCTTCCTGCCCAATCTGCTTCTGCGCGAGGGGCTGTTGCCGAGCCTGTACTTCTCGTGCGCCACCCGGGCGCTGTCGATATCGGTGCGCATCCTCGGCGAGGAGTGGAGCGAGGAGTCGTTCTCCCCGGACCGCAGCGCGCTCGGCCGGATGATGCGCGAGGACGATTCGGGCAGCTGCTAGTCCGCCTGATCGGCCGGCCGACCGTTCGACGGGCACCGCCGCGCGGACCTAGGATCCGGGGCATGGCGCACCCCGGCGAATGCCCCCGAGCCCACCGGGGCCGTGGCCGGTCGTGGACGGCAGCCGCACCGGTGCTGCTGTGGGTGGGTGTCGTGGCCGCGGCCTTCGGTGGCGCCGCACCCGCCCTCGCCGAAACGGTCGACACCGCCGGGCCGATCACACCGCCGGAGCCCTGTCCGGGCCAG
>CAYXOM010000490.1:0-1889 GCA_964466565.1 uncultured Mycobacterium sp. | reverse complement strand
CTGCCACCTGTCCTGGACCACCCTGGCCGGCATCGGCATGGTGGAGAGCCGTCACGGCACCCACCGGGGGGCGGGGATCGCGCCGAACGGCGACGTCAGCCCGCCGATCCGCGGGGTGCAACTCGACGGGACGAACGGAAACCTGGAGATTCTCGACGGCGAGGCCTCGACGGACGGCAAGCCGGTGTACGCCCGGGCGATGGGGCCGATGCAGTTCATCCCCGAAACCTGGCGGCTCTACGGGGTCGACGCCAACAACGACGGGGTGATCAGCCCCGACAACTTCGACGACGCCGCCCTCGCCGCCGCGGGTTATCTGTGTTTCCGCGGCCGGAACATGTCCACCGCGCGCGGCTGGATGGCGGCCCTGCTGGCCTACAACCACTCCGACCGCTACGCCCGCCTGGTGCGCGACTGGGCCGCGGCCTACGCCGCCGGCCGGTCGTTGTAGGCGGCGTTCGCCCAAGGTCCGGCCCGCCGGTGGTTCTCACCCTTAGGCTGGGGCCGTTGGCAACCCCGAGACCAAGGAGAGCCCGTGCCCATCATCGAACAGATCGCCGCCCGCGAGATCCTCGATTCGCGCGGCAATCCGACCGTCGAGGTCGAGGTCGCCCTGATCGACGGAACCACGGCACGCGCGGCGGTCCCCTCCGGGGCCTCCACCGGCGAGCACGAGGCCGTCGAGTTGCGCGACGGCGGCTCGCGCTACGGCGGCAAGGGTGTGCAGAAGGCGGTCGAGGGGGTGCTCGACGCGATCGCCCCGGCGGTGATCGGCCTGGCCGCCGACGACCAGCGACTGGTCGACCAGGCCCTGGTGGACCTCGACGGTACGCCGGGCAAGTCGCGGCTCGGCGCCAACGCGATCCTGGGCGTCTCGCTGGCGGTGGCCAAGGCCGCCGCCGATTCCGCCGACCTGCCGCTATTCCGCTATCTGGGCGGGCCCAACGCGCACATCCTGCCGGTGCCGATGTTGAACATCCTCAACGGCGGCGCGCACGCCGACACCGGGGTCGACGTGCAGGAGTTCATGGTTGCCCCGATCGGTGCCGCCACCTTCAAGGAGGGCCTGCGTTGGGGGGCGGAGGTGTATCACGCACTCAAGGCGGTGCTCAAGAAGCAGGGGCTGGCCACCGGGCTGGGCGACGAGGGCGGGTTCGCCCCCGACGTGGCCGGAACCCGCGCCGCCCTGGACCTGATCCTCTCGGCGATCGAGTCCACCGGCTTCGCACCCGGCTCGCAGATCGCGTTGGCCCTCGACGTCGCCGCTACCGAATTCCACGACTCGGCAACGGGTTACCGGTTCGAGAATGAGAACCGCACAGCCGCCCAGATGACCGAGTTCTATCGCAGCTTGCTCGACGGGTACCCGCTGGTCTCGATCGAGGACCCGTTGTCCGAGGACGACTGGGACGGCTGGGTGGAGTTGACCGCGGCCATCGGCGACCGGGTGCAGATCGTCGGCGACGATCTGTTCGTCACCAACCCCGAGCGCCTCGAGGAGGGCATCGAACGCGGTGCCGCCAATGCACTGCTGGTCAAGGTCAACCAGATCGGCACGCTGACCGAGACCCTCGACGCGGTCACCCTGGCGCACAACAGCGGCTACCGGACCATGATGAGCCACCGCAGCGGGGAGACCGAGGACACCACCATCGCCGACCTCGCGGTGGCCGTCGGCAGCGGTCAGATCAAGACCGGTGCGCCCGCTCGCAGCGAGCGCGTCGCCAAGTACAACCAGTTGCTGCGCATCGAGGAGGCGCTCGGTGACGCTGCCCGCTACGCCGGTGACCTGGCCTTCCCGCGATTCGCCGCCACCGACTAGCGGGGGAGCCGGAAGCCGACCGTGGCAGATAACAAGCGCACCGACACCAAGCGCCGGGGCCCCACCT
>CAYXOM010000489.1:0-2030 GCA_964466565.1 uncultured Mycobacterium sp. | reverse complement strand
CCACAGCAGCCGGGAATCCCCGCCGTCGTCCGCGCCGAGGTGTCCGGCCTCGGCCGGATTCTCGGCTACACCCCCCACTACGAGAAGCGCCCGCCGGTTCCGCGGGACGTTCCCGACGGCGGGTTGCTGCCCTCCCAGCTGCTCAACGCCTACAACGCGACCCCGCTCACCGAGGCCGGCTACACCGGCGCGGGGACGACGGTGGTGGTGTTCAGCTTCGACGGGTTCGACCAGCAGGACATGGACAGTTTCGCCGACATCTTCGGGTTGCCCCGGTTCACCCCGCAGGTCGTCGGCGGAATGCCCGTCCGGCGCTCCGGCGAGTCCACGATGGACCTGCAGATGGTCCACGCCGTGGCGCCGGATGCGAAACTGGTGATGGTCAACGTGCGCTCGACGGTCGAGGGCGACCGCGCGTTCCAGCGCCTCGCCGAACTGATGGAGTCGGTCGACCGCGACTTCCCGGGGGCCATCTGGAGCTTCTCGATCGGCTGGGGATGTGACCGGTTGTTCACCGAGGCCGACCTGGCGCCGGTGCGCTCGGCACTGGTCCGGGCACAGGCGAACGGCACGACGGCGTTCATCGCCACCGGTGATCTGGCCGGCCTGGAATGCAAGGGCGGCAGCAACTGGTCGGAGCCGCCCGGCCCGCAGGACGTCGGCGTCGACGCGGTGGCCTCGATCCCGGAGATGACCGCCGTCGGCGGGACCACGCTGGCCACCGACGCCCGGGGCGGCTGGCTGGCCGAGCAGGCGTGGTACGACGTCCCGCTCACCCAGGGCACCGCGGGCGGCGCGTCGCTGCTCTACGAGCGGCCGGCCTGGCAGACGGTCGCCGCTGACGCCGGACCGCCCGGCCGGCGGCTGCTGCCCGACATCTCCGCGGTCGCCGACCCCTTCACCGGGGTGAAGTTCGTCTTCGGTCAGGAGGTACGGGTCGGTGGCGGCACGTCGCAGGCCGCCCCCATCTGGGCGGGTCTGGCGGCGCTCATCAACGAGACGTTCGCCGCCGGCGGTGTCGATCCGCTCGGCGAGCTCAACCCGACGCTCTACCGCGTCTCCCGGGGTTCGGTGGTTCCCGGTTTCCGCGACATCCGACTGGGCGGGAACGCCGTCAGCCCGGGGGGCGTCGGGTACGACATGGTGACCGGGCTGGGCAGTCCCAACGTGGAGAACCTGGTGAAGAACATCCTGCTGGACCGGTCGTTGAGCCGATGACCGGGCGCGCGGCGGAGCCGCCCGGCACCGCTTCCTATGAGGGGTATGCGGTGCCCGCGGGCCGCTACCGCTCCCGGCCGGTCCGCGGACCCCGGTACTTCGCGACGGTGGGGCTGTGGCTGATCTTCCTGATGGCCGCGCTGGCCGCGCTCACCCTCATCGACACCCAGGTCGTCGACGTGCCGTCGCGCTATGTCTGCCCGCCGGACTGCGGCCGCCCGCCGACCGGTCTGCCGGTAGCCGCCAACCCGCGCTTCGAGGCCCCCGGCGGGGAGTTCTCGGTGTCCTATCCCGCGCCGGGTGCGGCCTACGAGATCAGCATCGAGCCCGACGGGGTCACCGCCCTGTGGACCGCCGGCGACGGCGGAATCCTGCGGTTGTTCGGCGAGCCCGCCGACGGGCGCGACGGCAGGAGGGTCGTCGAGGACTTCATGGCCGAGTCCTTCCCCGAGTCGATCACGATCTACGAACTCCCCAACGCCACGGTCGGGTATCAGCTGGGGTACGGGCAGGTCGCCAACTTCCAGCCACTGGGGTCGTCGAACACCAGGGATCTGCTGCGGGTGATCGCGATCGCGGCGGTGAAGAACGATGTCGCTCTCGTCGCGGTCGGGGTCGGTCCGTACCGGGAGTTCACCCCCGACTTCGGGCCCGGGCCGCCGTCGGCGGCCAACCTGCAGATCGCCCAGGACATGGGTAAATACGTCAACAGCTTCAGCTGGCGTGGCGACCCGCCGCGCTGAGATCCGGCTCAGTCGTCGTCGGGGTCCCCGGCGGCCGGCGGCGACTCGGCGGGCGGCTGGCGGTCGAGC
>CAYXOM010000488.1:0-4040 GCA_964466565.1 uncultured Mycobacterium sp. | reverse complement strand
ACGAGGGTGTAGTTGACGCCGGGGTCATAGCGCCGTGCGGGGGGCTGGAAGCCCGACGGTGGCGGCGCCGCGGCCGGAGCGGTGACGGTGATGTTGGGGACCGGTCCCCCCGGTGCGCCGTTGAGGTAGCGCGGGTCGGTCGGCGGCAGGTTCACCGGCCCAAAACTGGTCGCGATCGGGCTCATCGCCAGGAACCAGGTCTGGGCCGGTGCGGTGCCTCCGTAGAGGTCGCCATAGCCTCCGCACTTGCGAAGCGGGAAGGCGCACAGGCCGCCGGGCTGCGGCGAGTCGTCGAAGATGTAGCTGGCGGCAGCCAGCTGGTTGGTGTAGCCCAGGAACGCCGAGGACCGGTGCGACTCAGTGGTACCGGTCTTGCCCGCCATCGGCAGCCCCCATCCCACAGAGCCTGCGGCGGGTGCGCCGGTGCCCATCGTGGTGTCCTTGGCCAGGGCGTGGGTCAGGGTGTTGGCCAGGCCTTCCGGTACCACCTGCTCGCACTGGGGGGCGGGCACCGGGATCTCGTTGCCCCGGCGGTCGATGACCCTGTCGATCGGGGTCGGCGGGCACCACATGCCGCCGGAGGCCAGCGTGGCGGCGACGTTCGACAGTTCCAGGGCGTTGATCTGGAAGGGGCCGAGAGTGAACGAGCCGATGTTGCCTCGTTTGATGTAGTCGGCGAGGCTCTCGGTGCTGTTGGGCACGTAGTGGCGGGCCGTGCCGGGCTCGGCGTAGGAGCGCAGGCCGAGGCGGACCGCGATGTCGACGCTGCGCCGCACCCCGACCTGCTCGATGAGCTTGGCGAAGGCTGTGTTGGGCGAGAGCGCCAGCGCGTCGCTCATGCTCATCGGGCTGGCGTATCCGCCCGCGTTGCGCACGCACCAGGTCTTCGGGGGGCAGCCTGGTGTGTCGCTGGCGCCGAGTCCGCTCGCGGCGAAGGTCGGTGGCACGTCGAGCAGCGCGTTGATCCCCATCCCCATCTCCAACGCGGCCGCGCTGGTGAAGATCTTGAAGACCGAACCGGCTCCGTCGCCCACCATGGTGAACGGTTGCGGCTGCACCGTCTGCCCGGCTTCGAGCCTGAGGCCGTAGGCCCGGTTGTCGGCCATCGCCAGCACCGGGTGGGACTTCTTCCCGGGCCGGACCACGCTCATCACGCTGGCGACACCGTCGAGGCCGGGACTGGCCACCGCGTCGATCGCCTGCTTGACGCTTCGCTGCACTTGCGGATCGAGAGTAGTCCTGATCACATAACCGTTGCGCGCGATGTCCTCCCGGCTGATCCCCGCCTTCTCGAGGTATTCCAGCGCGTACTCGCAGAAGAAGGCACGGTCGCGGGCGGCGATACATCCCTGCGGTACCGAACCTGGCCGCTTGAGGGTCCCGAGGGGCGTCCCCCTGGCTGCCCGAAGCTGATCGGCGTACTCGGGAAGGTTCTCGATCATCGTGTCCAGCACCAGGTTCCGCCGTTCGAGGGCGCCCTGGGGGTTAGTGTAGGGATTGAGTGCGCTGGTGGACTTGACCAGTCCGGCCAGCAGCGCGGCCTGTTGCCAGTTCAGGTCGGCGGCGTTGACCCCGAAGTAGGTGCGGGCCGCGTCCTGAATGCCGTAGGCGCCGTTGCCGAACGGGACGAGGTTGAGGTAGCGGGTGAGGATCTCCGGCTTGGTCAGCGCGCCGTCCAGCGCCAGCGCCATCCGGATCTCGCGCAGCTTGCGCGCCGGGGTCGACTCCACCGCGGCCCGCTGTTCGGCCTCGGTGCGGGCGTTGACCAGTAGGTTGAAATTCTTGACGTACTGCTGCTCGATGGTCGACCCGCCCCGGGTGTCCTCGGCGCCGACGAGATAACCGGCCAGCCCGGTCAGGGTGCCCTGTAGATCGACGCCGTTGTGCGCGGCGAACCGTTTGTCCTCGATCGACACGATCGCCAGTTTCATGGTGTCGGCGATGCGGTGGGTGGGTACCTCGAATCGGCGCTGGGTGTAGATCCACGCGATCGTCTTCCCTTCGGCGTCGACCATCGTCGAGACCCGGGGAACCTGGCCCTCGATGATGTTGGCCGAGCCCTCGGTCACCGTTTCCGAAGCCCGGTTGCTGGCCAGCCCGAGCCCGCCGGCGACCGGGAAGACCACAGCGGCGGTCAGGATCCCGGCGAGGACGCAGAACAGTGCCAGCCGGATGACCGCGGGCCGGGCCGGCGGATTCTGCTCCGACATGCCGCACACCCTAAGGTCAGCCCCGTCGTGCGGTCCAACGCGGGTGGCCCGGGGCCGCCGGGTAGCTCAGGACGACGATCCCGTCGTCGTCGCAGTAGGCGTACTCGCCCGGCAGGAAGTCGACACCGCCGAAACTCACGACGACGTCGCGTTCGCCGGCGCCGGTCTTGGCGCTCGTGCGGGGGTTGGTGCCCAGTGCCTTGATCCCCAACGGCAGCGTGCCGAGCGCGACGGTGTCACGGACCGCGCCGTGGATGATCAGCCCGACCCACCCGTTGGCCGCCGCCGCTCCGGCGGTGAGGTCGCCGACCAAGGCGGTGTGCAGTGATCCGCCACCGTCGACCACCAGGACCCCGCCGTGGCCGGGCTCCGAGAGCACTGCCTTGAGCAGGGCGTTGTCCTCGGCGCACCGCACCGTCGTGATCGGCCCGGCGAAGCGGGCGAGTGCCCCGAACTGCCGGAACTGAACATCACAGCTTCGTGCGCCCGGTCCGACCTCGTCGACCAGATCTGCGGTCGCGACGAAACCCACCGTCACCTTCAGCCCCGGCGCAGCCGGCGCCAGAGGACGGCCAGCATGCTCCCCGCCGCCGCCAGCGCTATCGACAGCGGGATCCGGGCCAGCCCGCCGTAGCCCGCGGCTGCGGGCCTGACCGGTGCCGCACCGCCGTCCGGCGGCGCGTGCGGGTCGCTGATCGCGGCGCCTTCCGGGCGTGCGGTGCCCTGGGGTGCGGTGTCCCCGGATGCGGCCGGTGCTTTTTTGGCCGGTGTTTTCTTGGCCGGTGCTTTTTTGGCCGGTGTCTTTCTGGCCGGTGTCCTCTTAGCCGGTGTTTTTCTGGCCGGTGTCTTTCTGGCCGGTGTCTTCTTAACCGGTGCTTTTTTGGCCGGTGCTTTCGGTGCCCGCTCATCGGGTGTCCGCCCGGCGGCATCGTCCTCGCCCGGAGCAGCGGGGTCGCGTGGGTCCGTCATCTCGTGACCGTCCTTGTCGGGGTTCTCAGCGGACACCGAGGCGGGCCAGCAGATCGGCCTCGATCCCGTCGAGTTGATCGCTGATGGATTGCTGGGCCGTCCTGCGGCCCGGGCCGGGCATGTTCTCGGCGGCGGTCCCCCCCGCCGACAGGGACGACAGCCGTTCAGTGACCGCGGCGACGAACTGTGACGTCTCGGGGTCCCCGGAATGGGCGGCGGTGACCTCGCGCAAGGACTGCTCCGCACCGGCGATGCGCGCGGAGAGCCGCCCGCCCTGGCCGGAGAACTGGCCCAGAGCGGTCAAGGGCACACCGAGGCGGTCCGCCCGGCGTTCGTCGAAGGCGCCGCGCGCCCCGACCAGGGCCCGGTAGGCGACCGGCACGACGATGGGGGCGAGCAAGCGGGAGACCGCAAGGCCCCGGCGGACCCGGCCCGGCGAGAGCACGCCACCCTTGCGGGCCGCGCGCAGTTGGGTCTGGGCCACCTTGAGCGCGGCCCGGTCGGACTCGCGCTGGGCGCGCAGCTGTGCTCGTGCCGCCTTGCGTTGCGTCCGGGCCGTCGAACGGATCCGCTTGGACTCGTTCTTGGCCGCCAGCCTCGCTTCCAGCTTCGCCCTGGCCTTGAGTGCGCGGGCCTCGGCGCGCCTGGTCGCCCTGCTCTTGCGCTTGGTGAACACGCCCATCGGGTTCGCCTCCTGGCGGGTCGTCGGCACCGGCTCTCGGCGATGCGGCGGCGAAGTGCTGTTATGGCACAATAACCAGCGCAATCGGTTCCCGGGCACGCACCCGGCAGCAGGAGGGGCACAGACGAGGTGGTGAGCCTCACCGGCGTGCGCGCCGCGGTGATCGTGCCGATCACCGC
>CAYXOM010000487.1:0-1698 GCA_964466565.1 uncultured Mycobacterium sp. | reverse complement strand
AGGACCCCGCGCAGCACCATGCCGCCGAAGAAGAAGCCCGACAACGCAAGGAACACGTCGACCCCGCCGGACACCCGGCCGAACCACACGTGGAACACCGCCACCAGGGCGATCGCGACTCCGCGGAGGCCGTCGAGGTCGGCGCGGTAGACCGCCGGCGGGCGGGCCGGCCGCGGGGCGCGCTGGATCGGGCCCGGGACGGTCTCGACCGGCGGCCGGGTCAGGGCGGGGGCGGACATGATCGCCCGCCAATCTACCGCCGCTAGGCTCTAGCAGCGTGTCGGCGCTGACCCCCGAACAGATCGGCGCCGTCGACGCCGCCCACATCTGGCACCCCTACAGCACGATCGGCACGGGCACCCCGCCGGCGCTGGTTGTCGTCGCCGCCCGCGGGCCCCGGCTGACGGTGATCCGCGACGGCGCCGAGGTTCCGGTCCTCGATGCGACGGCCTCCTGGTGGACTGCCATCCACGGGCACGGCCACCCGGTTCTCGACGCGGCCCTGAGCAGCCAGTTGCAGGTGATGAACCATGTGATGTTCGGGGGCCTCACCCATGAGCCGGCCGCCCGGCTGGCCCAGTTGCTCGTCGAGGTGACCCCGGCGGGTCTGGACACCGTCTTCTTTTCCGATTCCGGGTCGGTGAGCGTCGAGGTCGCGGTCAAGATGGCCCTGCAGTTCTGGCGGAGCCGGGGCCGGTTCGCCAAGCGGCGGCTGATGACCTGGCGGGGCGGCTATCACGGCGACACCTTCACCCCGATGAGCGTGTGCGACCCCGACGGCGGCATGCACTCGCTGTGGCAGGACGTGCTGGCCCCCCAGGTCTTCGCGCCGGCGGTTCCCGCGGCCCACGATCCCGGGTACGTGAGCGCCTTCGAGGCCCGGTTGTCCTCGTGCGCCGACGAGGTGGCCGCGGTGATCGTCGAGCCCGTGGTGCAGGGCGCCGGCGGGATGCGCTTCCATGACCCGCGCTACCTGAGCGACCTGCGAGCGATCTGCGACCGGCTCGACGTCCTGCTGATCTTCGACGAGATCGCCACCGGATTCGGCCGCACCGGTGAGATGTTCGCCGCCGACCACGCCGGCGTCTCCCCGGACATCATGTGCGTCGGCAAAGCCCTGACCGGTGGCTATCTGACCCTGGCCGCCACCCTGTGCTCCCGCCGTATCGCCGAGGCGATCAGCGGCGGGCCGGCCGGTGCCCTCATGCACGGCCCGACGTTCATGGCCAACGCCCTGGCCTGCGCGGTGGCGGTGGCGTCGGTGGAGTTGCTGCTGAGCCAGGACTGGAGGGCCCGGGTCGCCGGGGTCGGGGAGGGCCTGGCCGCGGCGCTGGAGCCCGCGCGCGGCCTGCCCGGAGTCGCCGACGTCCGGGTCCGCGGAGCCGTCGGCGTCGTCGAGACCCGCGGGCCGGTCGATCTGCCCGCGGCCACCGCGGTGGCGCTCGACCACGGGGTGTGGCTGCGCCCGTTCCGCAACCTCGTCTACGCGATGCCGCCCTACGTCTGCACACCCGACGAGGTCGCCGAGATCGGCGCGGCGATGGTGGCGGTCGCGCGGGCCATAGGCTAGGCCCCGCGATGCCGACGGACACCGATTCCTCTCCGCTGGCCTGGCTCGGCGATGTCGAGGCGGGGCGGGGGGGCGGCCGGGCGGGGCGCGGAATGCGGGGCCGGGCCCCCCCGGGGGCCCGGGGGGGG
>CAYXOM010000486.1:0-15914 GCA_964466565.1 uncultured Mycobacterium sp. | reverse complement strand
GCTGCCCGGTCGCCGTGGTGCGCGGGACTCCGCGATCCGAGGGCTGGGTGGTGGTCGACCTGGGAAGCGACGGCGACTCGGCGGCGGTGCTGCAGTGGGCCGCCGCCGAGGCCCGGCTGCGGCGCGGGCCGCTGCGGGTGCTCCGGAGCGTGCCACCCGAGGGCGTCCGCCTCGGCCGGGTGGAACTCGACCTGCGCCCGGCGACCTGGCGCAGGCGCTACCCCGACCTCGATGCGCAGCCCGTGCCCGGCCAGGACAGCGTGCTCGACTACGTCTGTGCCCATCCCGGCGCCGTCCAGCTGGTGGTCACCGGCGCGGGCAACACGCGCGCCGTCGGCGATCTGCTCGGCACTGCGGGCGCGGCGGCGATGGCCGGCACCGACTGCTGCGTCCTGGTGATCGACGCCCAGCGCCTGGTCTGAACTTCGCACCGGACCCGGCGCCCGCGCCGCCCGGCTAGGGTTGCCGGTCATGGCGGTCACGGTGTTCCTGGTCGACGACCACGAGGTGGTCCGTCGCGGCCTCATCGACCTGCTGGGGGCCGATCCCGAGCTGGAGGTCATCGGGGAGGCCGGGACGGTCGCGGCAGCGATGGCCCAGATCCCCGCGCTGCGCCCCGACGTGGCCGTCCTCGATGTGCGCCTGCCCGACGGAAACGGCATCGAACTGTGCCGCGACCTGCTGTCGAAGATGCCCGACCTGCGCTGCCTGATGCTCACCTCGTTCACCTCCGACGAGGCGATGCTCGACGCGATCCTGGCCGGCGCCAGCGGCTACGTGGTCAAGGACATCAAGGGGATGGAACTGGCCAAAGCCATCAAGGAGGTCGGCGCCGGGCGTTCGCTGCTCGACAATCGCGCCGCCGCGGCGCTGATGGCCAAGCTCCGGGGGGCCGCCGAGCGTGCCGACCCGCTCTCCGGGCTCACCGACCAGGAGCGGGTATTGCTCAATCTGCTCGGCGAGGGCCTGACCAACAAGCAGATCGCCGCCCGGATGTTCCTGGCCGAGAAGACGGTCAAGAACTACGTCTCCCGGCTGCTGGCCAAACTCGGCATGGAGCGGCGGACCCAGGCGGCGGTGTTCGTCTCCAAGCTCGACCAGCAGCAGCGCCGCGGGAGCTGACCGCCCGCCGAGGCCGAGCCCGTCGGGCTCTGGCACGATGGAAAAGGTGTCCGAGCACCCCGGTTCGCCGCCGCTGCGGGACACGCTCTCCCAGCTCAGACTGCGCGAACTGCTCGCCGAGGTGCAGGACCGCGTCGACCGGATCGTCAAGAACCGCGACCGGGTCGACGGGCTGGTCGAAGCCATGCTGACGGTGACGTCGGGCCTCGAACTCGACATCACCCTGCAGACGATCGTGCGCACGGCCACCGGCCTGGTGGAGGCCCGGTACGGGGCGCTGGGCATCCGCGGGCCCGACGACGCACTCGTGGAGTTCATCGCCGAGGGGATCGACGAGCCGACCCGCCGGATGATCGGCCCGCCTCCGTCGGGCCGGGGCGTGCTGGGCCTGCTCGTCGACGACCCCAAGCCGATCCGCCTCGACGACATCCGCCGGCACCCCGCATCGGTCGGATTCCCCGACAACCACCCACCGATGCGGACCTTCCTGGGAGTGCCGATCCGGATTCGCGACGAGGTCTACGGCAACCTGTACCTGACCGAGAAGGCCGGCGGGCTGCCCTTCAGCGAGGACGACGAGGTGCTGGCCGAGGCGCTGGCCGCCGCCGCCGGCGTCGCCATCGACAACGCCCGCCTCTACGAACAGTCCCGGACCCGCCAGTCCTGGATCGAGGCCACCCGCGACATCGCCACCGGCATGCTCAGCGCCGACGAGCCCGGGCGGGCGTTCGGGCTCATCGCCGACACCGCGCTGGCACTCACCGGCGCCGACACGGTCCTGGTCGCGGTGCCCGCGGACCCGGGGCCGTCCGCCGGGCGGGTTGACGAATTGGTGGTGGTCGAGACCGCCGGCGCCGCCGCGCCGGGGCAGTTCCCCCCAATCCCGGTGCCCGGCAGCGTGGTGGGTGCGGCCTACGCAGAGCGCGGTGCGCGGCGCCTCGACAAACTGGACGAGCCCGAACTGGTCGCGGACGCCGGACCGGCCATGCTGCTGCCGCTGCGGAGCACCGGGGAGGCCGACGGGGTGGTCGCCGACACCGTCGCCGGCGTCGTGGTGGTGGCGCGCCGGGCGGGGTCGCGCGGCTTCAGTGCCGAGCAGCTGGCCATGGCGGCGGCGTTCGCCGACCAGGCGACCATGGCCTGGCAGCTCGCCAACAGCCAGCATCGGATGCGCGAGCTCGACGTGCTCGCCGACCGCGACCGGATCGCCCGCGACTTGCACGACCACGTCATCCAGCGGCTGTTCGCCGTCGGCCTGGCGCTGCAGGGCACCGTCGCCCGGGCCGGATCGGCGGACGTGCGCGAGCGAATCTCCGAGAGCGTGGACGAGTTGCAGAACGTCATCGGCGACATCCGCACCACGATCTTCGATCTGCACGGCGGCGCCGCGGGTACGACCCGTCTGCGCCAGCGGATCACCGAGGCGGTCTCGGCCTTCGCCGGTTCGGGACTGCGCACCAGCGTGCACTTCGCCGGGCCGCTGTCGGTGGTCGACGCGACGTTGTCCGACCACGCCGAGGCCGTGGTACGCGAGGCGGTCAGCAATGCGGTGCGGCACGCCGGAGCGAGCCTGCTCGAGGTCAGCGTGCGGGTGGCCGACGACCTCACCGTCGAGGTCACCGACGACGGTCGCGGCATGCCGACCGAGGTCACCCCCAGCGGGCTGCGCAATCTGTGCAGCCGGGCCGAGGAGGTGGGCGGGCGGTGCGTGCTGACCGGGGCGCCCGGCGGCGGGACCACCCTGCGGTGGACGGCGCCGTTGTGACCGGGGCTGCGCCGCCCGGCGTCGCCCGCGACGATGGGAGCTGGGTGGACAACCCGTGACCGCAACGGTCCTGACGATGCTGGGCGGCATCCTGGTGATCTTGTGCATCATCGCCGCCAACGGCTACTTCGTGGCCCAGGAGTTCGCCTACATGTCGGTGGACCGGGTCAAGCTCGCCGCGCGCGCCGAGGCCGGCGACACCGCCGCCGCACGCGCCCTGAAGGTCACCCGGCGTACCTCGTTCATGCTGTCCGGCGCCCAGTTGGGGATCACCGTCACGGGTCTGCTGGTGGGGTACGTCGCCGAACCGCTGGTCGGTGAGGCGCTGGGTGCGATCCTCGGCGGCGTCGGAGTGCCCGCGGCGGTCGCCATCTCCGTGGGCACCGTGCTCACCCTGGCCGTGGCGACCGTCGTTCAGATGATCTTCGGCGAGCTCTATCCCAAGAACCTGGCGATCGCGAACCCCGAGCCCCTGGCTCGGGCGCTGGCCCGGTCGACCACGATCTATCTCGCCGTCTTCGGCTGGCTGATCTCGGTGTTCGACCGCGCCGCGAACGCATTGCTGCGGATTCTCGGCGTCGAACCCGTGCACGACGTGGACACCACGGCCACCGCGGCGGACCTCGACCGCATCGTCGCCGACTCCCGGGCCAGTGGCGACCTGCCCGAGGAATTGTCGGTGCTCATCGACCGCATCCTCGACTTTCCCGATCATGACGTGGGGCATGCGATGATCCCACGCTCGCGGGTCGACGCCCTCCCGCCGGAGGCCACCGTCGGGCAGGCGCGGGCTCTGATGGCCCGGGCGCACACGCGCTACCCGGTGGTGACCGAGACCGACGAGCCCCTCGGTGTGGTCGCACTCCGCGACCTGATCGACACCGACGCCGCCGACGACGCCCCGGTCACCACCATCATGCGCGCCCCGCTGGTGCTGCCCACGCTGATGTCGCTCCCGGACGCCCTGGCGGCGCTGACCGCATCGAGCAACGAGCTCGGTTGCGTCATCGACGAGTTCGGCGGCTTCGCCGGCGTGCTGACGGTCGAGGACCTCGCCGAGGAACTGATCGGGGAGCTCACCGACGAGCACGACAACCAGCGGCCGCGCGGCATCGAGGCGCAGTCCCAGACCACCTGGCGGGTGGACGGCGACGTCCACGTCGACGAACTCGAGCGCGCGATCGGCTACGGGTTGCCCGACGGCGACTACGAGACGGTTTCCGGTCTGCTGATCGCCGCGCTCGGTCAGCTTCCGGCACGCGGCGAGGCCGTCCGGGTGGCCCTGCCCGTCGACCCGCGTGAGCTCATGCTCGACCGACCGGTCCGTCGGACACTCGAAGTGGAGGTGCTGGAGATACACCGCCGCGTTCCCAGCGAACTGGCGGTGCGGCTGATCGAAGAGGACTCGGCGGAGAAGGGCCGATGACCGGGAATCCACTGGCCGTCGTCGCGGTCACCGCGCTGCTGATCGTGCTCAGCGCCTTCTTCGTCATCATCGAATTCGCGCTGCTCGGCGCCCGCAGCCACCGGCTGGAGGCCGATGCGGCCACCAGCCGGTCGGCCCGGGCCGCGTTACGCGGAATCAACGAGCTGACGATCATGCTCGCCGGTGCGCAACTGGGCATCACCGCCTGCACCTTCGGACTGGGCGCGGTCACCAAACCCGCCGTCGACGGGTGGCTCGCCCCGCTTCTCTCCGCTGTCGGCGCACCGAAGCAGGTGGCCGAGGTCGCCGCGTTCGGGTTGGCCCTGTTCTGCGTGACCTTCCTGCACCTGGTCGTCGGTGAGATGGCGCCCAAGTCGTGGGCGATCGCACACCCCGAGGGATCGGCCAAGCTGATCGCCCTGCCGTCGCGCGCCTACATCTGGCTCATTCGACCCCTGCTGATGTGGGTCAACGCCGTGGCCAACCGGCTCGTCGCGGCCAGCGGTGTCGACCCGGTGGACCGCGTGGCGGTCGGCGGCCAGGACGTGGACACCATCCGGCACCTCGTCGAGCACTCCGCCTCGGTCGGGGCCCTCGACGCGTCGTTCCGCACCCAACTCTCCGGGGTGCTGGACCTGGAGAAACTGACCGTCGGGGACCTGATCGTGCCGGGCAGCAGGCCCACGGCCGTTCCGGTGTCGGCGACTGTGGCCGACGTGCAGTCAGCGGCGACGCAGTCGGGGCACCTGCGAATCCTGGTGAACGGCATCGGCGACGCGCCGGGCGTGATCCATGTCCGCGACACCCTCCTGGAAGACGCCGAACGGCCGGTCCGGGAACTGGTCCGCCCGGCCTTCGCGCTGGATGTCCACACCCCGGCCTACGAGGCGCTGGCGCAGATGCGCGGCAGCAGCCGGCAACTGGCGGTGCTAATGCGCGACGGCCGATTCACCGGAGTGATCACCGTCTCCGACATCCTGCGCCGGGTGCTGCCGACCGACAGCGCCGCCAAATGACTGTCACCGCGCGACGATCACCGGCATCCGGGCCGCGTTGACCACCGCCGTGCTCACCGACCCGAGCAGCATGCCGGTGAAGCCGCCGCGGCCGTGGCTGCCCACCACCAGCAGCTGCGCCGACTCGGCCTGCTCGAGCAACTGCTTGGCCGGCCGGTCGTCCACCACCAGACGACGAACCAGCACGTCGGGGTAGCGCTCCTGCCACCCCGCGAGCCGCTCGCCGAGGGTCTGCTCGCCCATCGCCTGCAGCGTCGACCAGTCCGCGCCGGGGAACTCGAACACCGTCACATCGCTCCAGGCGTGCACGGCCAGCAGGTCGACCCCCCGCAGGGAGGCCTCCAGGAAGGCGATGGCGACCGCCTTCTCCGAGGCCGGCGAACCGTCCACGCCGACCACCACCGCGGCCCGCGAGGGGTGCGGCATCATCGGATCCTTGTCGTGAATGACCGCGACCGGACATGACGCGTGCCTCACCACGCCGTTGCTGACCGAGCCGAGCAGCCCGCGGGCCAGGGCGCCGCGGCCACGGCTGCCCACCACGACCATGTGGGCGCCCCTGGACGCGTCCGACAGGGCCGGCACCGGGGGTCCGCTGATCATCTCGGTGCCGATCTCGAGGGCGCCGGCCCCCCCGGCCGCCTGCGCGGCGGTCTCCGCCGCGGCGTCGAGGGCCTTGCGTCCCTGTTCCTCCTGCCACTGCAGATACTCGTCGGGCATCGGCACGTCGGGGAACACCATGACCGTCGAGGGGTTGAGGACATGGACGAGCTTCAGCGGCAGGCCGTGCATCGCCGCCTCGCGCGCGGCCCAGTCGACGGCGACCGTGGACTCCGGCGAGCCGTCGACGCCGACGACGATCGGCGCCGCGCCTGCACCAGTTGACATTTCACTCCCCTACCTTGTGGCCTCCGCCGAAGTATGCCGCACCGCCGGCGCGACGCCAGGGGGATTTGGTCCCGACCGGTCCGGACCGAAGGCCCAAAAGCCGTCACCGGGGCCGATCGCCCGCGCCGGTGACCTATCGTCGAACAGGTGAGTGGCACGCAGGACGCCTCGGCGGTCACCGTCGATCCCCGCCTTCACGACGCGGTCCTTTTCGACCTCGACGGGGTGATCACCGACACCGCGACGGTGCACGAGGCGGCCTGGCGCGAACTGTTCGACGACTATCTGACGCGGCGCCCGCCCGCGGCGGGTGAGGACCACGGCGAGTTCACCTCCGCCGACTACCGCCGCCTCGTCGACGGCAAGCCGCGCTACGACGGAGTCCGGGACTTCCTCGCCGCCCGGGGCATCCGGCTGCCGTGGGGTGATCCGGCGGACTCCCCCGGCACCGAGACCGTGTGCGGGCTGGGGAACCGGAAACAGACCCTGTTCTCCGGGCGGATCGCCGACGGGGTGCCGGTCTTCGGGTCGGCCATGACCCTGGTGCGCCGGCTCGGCGACGCGGGGATCGCGGTGGGGGTGTTCTCGGCCAGTCGCAACTGCGCGGCGGTGCTCGCCGCGGCCGGCGTGGCCGACCTGTTCGCGGTGCGGGTCGACGGCGAGATCGCCGCCGAACTCGGCCTGGCCGGCAAGCCCGATCCGGCGATGCCCCTGGAGGCGGCCCGCCGGCTCGGCGTGCGCCCAGGCCGGGCGGGGGGGGTCGAGGATGCCGAGGCCGGCGTGGCCGCCGGCCGGGCTGGTGGATTCGCCCTGGTGATCGGAGTGGACCGATCCGGTCAGCGGGTCGCGGACCTGCGCGAGCACGGCGCCGACGTGGTGGTCGAGGACCTCTCCGAGGTCGCGGTGCGCACCATCGACCGGCGGATGTCGGCCCTGCCCGACGCGCTGCTGTGCTTCGGGCAGATCTCCGGGGTGGCGATGGCGCGCCGCCCGGCGATCTTCTTCGACTTCGACGGCACGCTCTCGCGGATCGTCGACAACCCGGCCGCCGCCGTTCCGGTGCCCGGCGTCGACAAGGCCATACAGGCGCTGGCCAAGCTCTATCCGGTGGCGGTGCTGTCGGGCCGGGACCTGGCCGACGTCCGCGAGCGGGTCGGCATACCCGGTCTGTGGTACGCGGGCAGCCACGGATTCGAGATCCTCTCTCCCGACGGGAACCACCACCGCAACGAAGCCGCCGCCGCGGCGATACCCGTGCTCGCGAGCGCCGCCGAGGAACTCGCCGAGGAACTGGCCCCGATCGCCGGCGTCACCGTCGAGCACAAGCGCTATGCGGTGGCGGTGCACTACCGCAACGCCGCCGACGACGCGGCGGCCCCGGTGAGCGCCGCCGTGCACCGGGTGGCCGGGCGCGGCGGGCTCAGGGTCACCTCCGGGCGCAAGGTCGCCGAACTCCGACCCGACATCGACTGGGACAAGGGCAAGACCCTGCGCTGGATCACCGAGGCGATCGCCGGCCGGGAGCCGCTGCTGCCGATCTTCCTCGGCGACGACCTCACCGACGAGGACGGTTTCGATGCGGTCATGCACGACGGCATCGGGATCGTGGTTCGCCACACTGAGGACGGCGACCGCGCCACCGCCGCCCGGTTCGCCCTCGATGATCCCGACAAGGTTCGCGAGTTCATCGAGGGACTGGTCGAACGTTGCGACGTCGACCGCCAGATCCTCGCCGGCCCATGGTCGTTCACCTACGGCGGCTACATTCCCGAGCAGGAGCGGCTCCGCGAGGCACTGTGCACCGTGGGCAACGGCTACCGCGCCACCCGGGGCTGTGCGCCTGAGTCCGAGGCTGGGGAGTTCCACTACCCGGGCACGTATGCCGCCGGCGTCTACAACCGGCTGACCGACGTCGTCGACGGGGTCGAGATCAGCAACGAGAGCCTGGTCAACCTGCCCAACTGGCTCTCGCTGACGTTCCGCATCGACGGCGGTGACTGGTTCGACATCGACTCCGCCACCCTGCTCTCCTACCACCAGAGCATGGACCTGCGCCACGCCGAGCTCACCCGGGAGTTCCGCTTCCGCGATCCCGAGGGCCGTACCAGCAAGGTCATCCAGCGCCGCATCGCGGCGATGCACCTCCCGCACGCCTGCGCATTGGAGACCACGCTGTGGGCCGAGGACTGGTCGGGCAGCGTGGAATTCGCCTCGGTGATCGACGGTGACGTCCGCAACAGCGGGGTGGCGCGGTACCGGGCACTCTCCGACGACCACCTGTCGGTCACCGAGATCCGCGAGCTGTCGGCGGACTCGCATCTGCTGGTGTGCCAGACCACCCAGTCGCAGGTCGTGATCGCCACCGCGGCCCGCACCTCACTGTGGCGCGGCGAGGGTGCACTGATCCCCGAGCACCGTGGCGTCGTCGACGAACCACGGCGCGCCGTGCACCTGCTGCGGGCACCGGTGAACGCCGGCGACTCGGTCACCGTGGAGAAGATGGCCGCCATCTTCACCAGTTACGACAACGCGATCTCCGAACCGGCCGACGCCGCCGCGCGGCTGCTGGACGAGCTACCGCGCTACCGGGACCTGCGGGAGGGCCACATCCGCGAGTGGGCGCACCTGTGGGAGCGTTTCGACATCGCCTTCGACGACAACCAGGACGCGATGCGGGTGGTGCGGCTGCATCTGCTGCACCTGTTACAGACCGTGCCCAGCCGGGCCGTCGACCTCGACGCCGGACTGCCCGCGCGCGGCCTGCACGGCGAGGCCTACCGGGGGCACATCTTCTGGGACGAGCTGTTCGTCTTTCCGGTGCTCAACCTGCGCTCGCCGGCCGCCACCCGCTCGCTGCTCCGCTACCGCTACCGGCGGCTCCCCGAGGCCCGCCGCGCGGCCCGCGAGGCGGGCTACGCGGGGGCGATGTTCCCCTGGCAGTCCGGCAGCGACGGCCGCGAGGAGAGCCAGCAGCTGCACCTCAACCCCGTCTCCGGACGGTGGAACCCCGACGCCAGCGCGCGCGCGCACCACATCGGGATCGCCGTGGCCTACAACGTCTGGCAGTACTACCAGGTGACCGGCGATCTGGAGTATCTGATCGAGAACGGTGCGGAGATGCTGGTCGAGATCGCCCGGTTCTGGATCAGCCGCGCGCAGTTCGACCCGACCCATGACGACGGCCGGGGACGGTACGTGATCCGCGGCGTGATCGGGCCCGACGAGTTCCACTCGGGCTACCCCGACCGGCCCTACGACGGCATCGACAACAACGCCTACACCAACGTGATGGCGGTCTGGGTGGTGGTGCGGGCGCTGGACGCCATCGACGCGTTGCCGCTGCGCGATCGTCTCGACCTGCTGGAGCGGCTGGGTATCGACGGCGCCGAGCTGGACTCCTGGGACGACGTGAGCAGACGGATGTTCGTCCCCTTCCACGACGGGGTGATCAGCCAGTTCGAGGGCTACTGCGACCTGGCGGAGTTCGACTGGCACGGCTACCGGGAACGTTACGGCGACATCGCGCGACTGGACCGCATCCTCGAGGCCGAGCACGACAGCGTCAACCGTTACCGGGCCTCCAAGCAGGCCGACGTGCTGATGCTGTTCTATCTGCTGTCAGCAGACGAATTACGCGAGTTGTTCGCCCGGTTGAACTACCGCTTCACCCCCGAGCAGATTCCGGCGACCGTCGACTACTACCTGCACCGGACCTCCCACGGCTCGACGCTGTCCGCGGTCGTGCATACCTGGGTGCTGGCGCGTGGCGACCGCGAGCGGGCGATGCGGTACTTCCAGCAGGTACTGGCCTCCGACGTCGCCGACATCCAGGGCGGCACCACCGCGGAGGGGATTCACATCGCCGCCATGGCCGGCAGCATCGACCTTCTGCAACGGTGCTTCACCGGGATCGAGACCCGGGGAGACCGCCTGATCATCAACCCGATGTGGCCGGAAAGCCTGGGCGCACTGCGGATGCCGATCTACTACCGCGGTTATCGGCTGAACCTGACGATCATCGGACGCAGCGCCGAGCTGAGCGTCGATCCCGCCGAGAACCCCGAGATCCGCATCGAGTGCCGAGGGCGGGTGCGGACCCTCCGACCCGGTACCACCCTACGATTCGGCTAGCGTTCCGCTTCCGGAGGATGGGCCCCGGCGGCGATTTCAGAGTGGTATCAGGTGGCACCCGGCCAGACAGACCTACCAGTGATACGGATCGGTCAGCGCCGCAACACACGCGGATGGACCACGCAGCGGGGTCAGCGGCGACTCGCTCAGGGCGAGACCCAGCCATCCCTCCGGGCGACTCAGCGGCAACGGTGCCCGCGCCGTCTCCTCGCTGAGTGGCTCGAAGCCGACGTGGCCGTAGAAATCCGGGTCGCCGTAGGTGATGACCACATCGACACCTCCCGCTCGCAGGACCTGCAGGGCATGGCGCAACAGGTCCTGCCCGATGCCCAGCCCCTGCCGTTCGGTCGCCACCGCCATGGGAGAGAGCAGGAAGACCGCGCGATCGTCCCGGAGGTAGCGCAACCGGGTGAAGATGGCCGCACCGATCAGGGTCCCGTCGTCCTCGGCGGTGAACACCTCGATGTCCGCGGGATCGGTGCCGTCCAGCAGATCGCGCACCAGGGATCTGATCGCTGCGCCCTCCTGCTCACCCTCCGCGTCGGAGAAACTGGCGGTGAACAAATCGACGATCCGCTCGTCGCGGCCACCGGCCCAGGTCGCGAACATCACCGCACAGTACGGCGCCGTCCGGCCGGCGGCGTAGTGTGCCCACTCGGCCGCCTCGGCCAGCGGCCTGCGTGGCGTCGGCGCGAGGGGAGCCGCGCCGACGGCCGGCCAGCCCAGCCGCACCATCAGCTGCGGATGCCCACTGCCGCCGAACGCGTCGGCACGCACCGAGCGGCGGACGCCGGGGATCTGCAGCGGCTCGGTGACCGCGCAGCTCGCCAAGCCCATCGCGGTGGCCGAGAGCAGCACCAGACTGGCGGCCTCCCCGGCCCGCAGACACGCCATCCGATCGTCGGTCTCGGTGCCCAGCGTCACCACCACCGCCTGCTCGGTCGCCTGCTCGGCCCCCGCGTCGTCCCCTGTCGCCGCCGGCGCGTACCGGGCGACGGATGCGGCGACCAGTTCTCCCAGTCCGGGCAGATTGTCGACCTGGCGCAGCATCACCCCCGCCCGCGCGGCCCGCGCGCCCATCAGGGCGATGTCATTCCAGGGCACCGGCCAGGAACCGAATCGTCGGCGATCGGTGCGCCGGCGATCGATCGCCGCGGCCAGGACGAGGTCGAGTTCACCGGCGGGGCGGGGAACCATCTCGACTGAGGCCAGATGGCCCGCGTCTGCCGGATCGGGCAGCCGGCGGATCTTGGCGTGCCAGCCCATCGCGGCCAGCGCAACGGTGAGATGGTGCAGACCCGCGCCGCAGCCGAGAAGCAGATCGCGGCGCTCGTCGTCTCCGGCGGTGCGCAGCGCCACGGGATCGGTGTAGAGGTCGAACGCGCCGGGCGTTACCCGCCACTGCCACGGTTGGGCGTTGTGCGCCGAGGGCGCCCGCGTCGCCAGGGCCAGCACCGCCCGCATCGTGTCAGGCTCGGGGAAAACCGCGTCCACCGGAGTCACTGTCGCCGGACGAGCCCGGCGCCCGACAGGGCCGGAAGTCCTCTGCCGGGCGGACCTGTTCTCAGATCGGCGTGAACTCCGAGATCAGCCAGCGCCCATCGCTGTTGACCAGCGTCACCATCACGCTCGAGGTGGCCAGCGCCGGGGTCGGACGCTCCTTGCTGGTGGTGACCTGGTTGACGAACACCAGCACCTGGGCCCGGCCGGGCCTCATCTCGGAGACGGCCGCCCGCGCCACGTTGGCCTCGGTCGTGATCCCGCGCTCCTTGGCGGCGGGAGCGACGACGGTGTCGGCGAACTCGCTGTAGCGCTCCAGGAAGTCACCGGTCAGCCGCGACTTCGCATCGGTGACGTCGGCGTCGATCGAGTCGGGCGAGTAGGACAGCAGCGCCTCGGTGGCCTCCCTGGCCGCATCCAGGACGCGGTCTCGGGCCGCGGGGTCGGTGAGCTGGTCGGGTCGGTAGAGCCACCAGTACACCGCGCCGGCGGTCAGGCCGGCGGCCAGCAGTAACGCGGTGAGCACCTGCATCCAGCGCCGCGGGCTCCACGCGGGTGCCCCCGGAAGCCGGCGCCGGCGCACACCGGCGGCGACCGGCGAGCCCGGTTCCTCCTCGATCGGCCGGGACTCGTCGGACGACTCGGTCAGATCGCTCATGGCACGAACTCCAGACCGGACATCTTGAACTTGCCGGCATCGCGGGCCACCGTGACACTCATCCGGAACGGCCGGGCGTCCTCTCGCGCACCGCCGGCGTTGGTGACCTCCGATGTCGCCGCGATCAGCACGACGCCGCCTTCGGGAGTCGTGGACTCCAGGGCGGCGGCGTTGATGGAGCCCTTGCTGACCGCCTTGGAGTCGCGCGCGGTGGCGACGAAATCGTCCGCCGACCCGGCGAAGTCCGCGCGGAAGTCGCCGGTGGACAGATCCAGGACCCGCGCCACGTCGGCCTCGGCACGGGTGTGGTCGATGGACAGCAGCGCGGTGACCGCCGCCCGGGCGGCGTCGACCATGGCTGTCTCGGTCCGCAGCTCGGAGGACCGCTGCAGATGAGCGGTGACCATCAGCGCGATCAGCGCGACCGCCGCGCCGAGCAGCAGTCCCCCTGCCGCCAGGCCGGCTCTGGGATCCGTCCGGGCCGGCCGCCACCGCGTCCGGCCCGCGGGTGCGAGCGCCACCTGCATCCGGACGTCACCCACAGCGGTCTCGCCGGCCGCGGCGGGCTGGTCGCACACGCCGGCCGCCGACTCGTCGCGCAGCCCGGACTCCACGCCGGAAGCCTAGACCGCGCAAACGGGCTCGGCTTCCAGAGGTGGCATGCCACACTTCAGCGATGCGGGCGACCCGGCTGGCGATGTGGGTGGCGGGACTGGCGGCGGCAACGACTGCCGGTGCGGCACTCACCGGGGCGATCCCGGCCGTCGCCGTGCCACCGGTCCTGCATGACGTCACCTACACCGTGTACACCGAGCGGCCCTTTCTCGCCGAGATCTACTACCGCGACGTCGACCCGCCCAACTTCGCCGACTACAGCCACAACCCGTACCTGTTCAGCCCGAAGGCCGAGGCCGACATCGGCCCGGACCGGCCCTGGGTGCTCAACGTCAAACTGGCGAACCCCCGGCACTGGGCGATGGTGCTCGGCACCAGCGGCCGCTCGCCGAATCCGCCGACCTTCCACTGCACTCTGGCCGTCGACGGAGAGGTGGTCGCCACCAATTCGGGCGACAAGGGAGCCCTGTGCTCACTTCGCCTGTGGTGAGATATACCTGCGACGAGGTTTCTATGCCGCGGGCAACGCGTTGCCGCCGCGCAGCCACAGCGCCTGCTGGTTGTCGAACGAGCAGGTCAGGAATCTGCCGTCGGGCGCCTGCGCGACATGATTCTCATAACCGGTGCAACTGGTGTTGAGCTCCTTGATCCCGGCCATCGGCAGCGACCGGAAATAACGCGGCTCGTAGCGCCGCGGAGATCCGCAGAACACCAGCCGGCCCCATGAAGTCGTTCCGAAAACGAAGAACTCGGGGTCGGCGCACGGCGCGCCGAGAACGACGCCGCCCCGGATTCCGGGGGTGCAGTACGGGTCGTCGCACTCGCTGGAAACGGCCGTCGGAGCCGCCGGGAACACCGCGACCAGTCCGGCCGAGACCGCTGCGGCGACGGCGACTACGGTCGATCGCACCCGGATCACCGGCCTAGGTTCTCACATCCGCGACGTGGGAATGGAGAATTCATGACGTCTGGCGAACCGCTGCCCAGCGGCGATGTGCCGCCCGCGGCCCCGGCCGGGCCGCCGTTCTGGCCGCTGGCCCCCTATCTGGCGGTCACCGCGATCGCCGCGCTGCTCACCGCGGCCGGGTACATGGTCTTCGCTCACCAGCGGGCCGCCGATGACCGCCGGCACAGCGCGGAGTTCGCGACCGCCGCCCGCCAGAGCGTGCTGAACCTGATGTCGATCGACCACGCCACCGCCGCCGAGAGCGCGCAACGGGTACTCGACGGCTCGACCGGAAAATTCAAAGCGAACTTCGAGGAGACCGTCGGCGACTTCGTCACGGTGCTGCAGGAGGAGAAGATCACCACCCGCGCTACCGTCAACGACGCCGCGGTCGAGTCGATGACCCCGGACTCCGCGGTCGTGCTGGTCTCGGCGACCTCGCGAAGGGAGGGTCCCGACGCGCCCGCCGATCAACAGCAGCCCCGGTTGTGGCGCATCGTGGTCACGATGGAGCGCGAGGGCGACCAGATCAAGATGTCCGGGGTCGAGTTCGTCTGAGGATCTGGGGTGCGGATCCCGAGGTGTCCGGGGATTAGGTTGGTGCGATGGACTCACCCACCGTCTTCATCACCGGCGCGGCCGCCGGAATCGGCCGATCCACCGCCGTGCTTTTCGCGCGCAACGGCTACCGGGTCGGCGCCTACGACGTCGACCTCGCCGGCCTGGCCACGCTGCGCGAGGAGGTGGCCGGGCGCGGAGGCGACATCGCGATCGGCTCGCTGGACGTGACCGATCCCGCGGACTGGGCGGCGCAGCTGGGCGCGTTCACCGGACCCGCACGCCGACTGGACATCCTGATCAACAACGCCGGGGTGCTCAGTTCGGGAAGGTTCGAGGAGATTCCGCTGGCCGACCAGCACCGCATGGTCGAGGTCAACGTTTACGGCGTGCTGGCCGGTATGCACTGCGCCTTCGAGTACCTGCGCGGCACGCCCGGGGCGCAGGTGGTCAACCTGTGCTCGGCCTCGGCCATCTACGGCCAGCCCGAGTTGGCCACCTACTCGGCAACGAAGTTCGCCGTCCGCGGGCTGACCGAAGCGCTGGAACTGGAGTGGCGCCGCCACGGCATCCGGGTGATCGCGATCTGGCCGCTTTTCGTGGCCACCGCGATGGTCGACGGCGTGGAGACCGGCAGCACCCGGTCGCTGGGTGTGCACCTGAGCCCCCAGGACGTTGCCGGGGCCATCTACGCCGCCACCCACCGGGGCCGCCGCCGGCCGGCGCGGGTGCACTACCCGGTGGGCCGGCAGACCAAGGTCCTCGCCGGGCTGTCGCAGGTGTCGCCCAACTGGGTCCAACGGCTGATGAACCGCGCGGTCAGCCGGACCTGATCAGCGCGGCGCCGCGCCGACCGTCGCCACCGGGACTCGCGGGGCCTGCTGGTTCTGGACGAACGACGAGCACAGCCCGATTTTGCTGGCGACGCAGGGCACGCCGTTGATGGTGGCGGTGTTCACCGGAGCCAGGCACTCGGCGGTATAGGGGTTGGGTTCGAAGCCCGGAGCACAGGTCATGGCTCCGGCCGGAGCCGAAGCCGCAAACCCGCCGACTGCCAGCGCAGCGGCGCAGCCGACGGCGGCGAGCGCGGACCGGAACGGGCCGGGCATCTGAGGTTCCTTTGCTGTCGGGGACCGGAATCCGGCTCTCAGCCTACGCGTAGCATCCTCCTCATGCCCGAGCCGTTCGTGGCGACACGGCACCGGATGCCGCCGCTGGCCGCGGCGGTCGCCGCGCTGGCCTGCGTGGCGATCCTCACCACCGGCCCCGCCGCCGCCGAACCCCCGCCC
>CAYXOM010000485.1:0-3874 GCA_964466565.1 uncultured Mycobacterium sp. | reverse complement strand
GCCGGCCAGTGCGTCGATCCCCGCTTCGGGGTCGGACCCGGCGAGCGCCGCCGCGGCGCCGTCCCATCCGGCGGCGTCCCGATGCCGGCCCAGCTGCCGCAGGAAGGACCCCTGGGCGCTGCGGGCCAGCGACCCGACCGGCCCGGTGTTCGGCATGCCGAGGACCACGTCCAGTTCGGCACGGGCGGTTCGGTAGCGGCCCTGGCCGGCGGCCGCGACCGCCCGAAGCCAGCGATCCCCGGCCGTCTCGGCGGCCGGAAGCGGCCAGCGCCCCGGGTCGGCACCGAAGGCCGCAGCTGTCAGAGTCATCGCCGGTCCGACGGTACCAACGGCGAACATTAATTCTTCGTGGTCGCCGTGTTACCGCCGTGCTAACGACGGGCCGGTCTGACCGGCCGGCGTCCGCCGCCGCCGGCGTACTGCTGGGTAAATCCGATCCGGGCGGCCGATCGCCGATGAACACCGGGTTAATTCCTGTCCCGTCAGGGTCAACGCGCCCAACGGAGCTTGTTGACTCTGTTTCACGGCCCCTCCTAGCGTAAGCGGCACGAGTGGTCACCGGCGACAGAGCTCGCAGCGTCATCTACGTCTCATCAGTGCGAAAGATGTCTGGACAGAGAGGCTTTCACATGCTTCAACAGCAGCAGCTCCCGGGACCGAACGCAGATCTGTGGGATTGGCAGATGCACGGTCTGTGCCGGGGGGTCGACTCGGCGGTCTTCTTTCATCCTGACGGCGAGCGAGGCCGCGCGCGGGCCCAGCGCGAGTTAGCGGCAAAGAAGATGTGCCGGCAGTGCCCGGTGATCGCGCAGTGCCGCACGCATGCGCTCAGCGTCGGCGAGCCGTACGGGATCTGGGGCGGGCTCAGCGAATCCGAGCGGGAGATTCTGCTCAAGGGATCGATTCGGCGGCGCACCGCCTGAGCAGCTAGGCCGGCGGGGCCTCCGGCTGTCGGTCCTCGGGACCTCGGTCGCCCGGGGCCCCTTCGTCGTCGGAGGCCACCTCGTCGTGCGGATCGACCTGGTGGTCCGGGGCAACCTCGTCGTTGGGGCTTTCGTCGACTTCTCCCAACTCCTGGCCCACCTCCTGGCCCACGTCCTGGTCCTCCGAGGCTTCGTCGGCCGGAGCTGTTTCATCGGTTTCCGCGGCGGGCTGCGCCGGCGGGTCGCCGTCGTCGGGATCATCGTCGGGGTACCGGACGGCGTCGGTGGTGTCGATGACCGTGATCCGGTCGGCGGCGACGTCATCCGCTGCCGGGGCCGCGGAGCCGGCGAACACCGCGACCACCACCACGTCGTCAAGCCAGATCAACGCGGCACCGACCAGGAAGATCACGAGGAAGACCGCCAGCACCGCGCCGCTGAGCCCGCCGGCGAGCGCAGACAGCGCCAGCCCGGCAAAGCAGGCTGCCAGCCACCAGGTGTGGTGCGGGTGTTTCCACCGCATCGACGCTTTTCCTCCCGGGGTCGAAAGATGCGTGCAAACCATACCGGCGGCCGGTGGCCAAGCTGATAGCGTCCGGACCGCAACTGGTCTTCCGTCGCCGGTCAGTCAACGGCCCGGAATCGAGCGGTGCGAGTGGTCGGCGCACCGCGAGAGGGAATCCGGTGGGAATCCGGGACTGTCCCGCAGCGGTATGCAGGAACGAAAGCTGTCAACAGCACTGGCCGTCCGGCCGGGAAGCGGCAGCCGGTAGGTGCACCCACGGGGTGCGGCGCCTGCGAGTCCGAAGACCTGCCGGTTGTGCCGGGCGCGCCGCGTCCGGCGGTGCATCGCCTCGTGGAACCGGGCGATGGGCCACTGGTTTTCATCCCGGAGGAAGTATCCGTGCACATCGAACCCGGAATCGTTGAAGGTTCAAAAATAGTCCTGAGTTATGCCACCGCCGGCGGCGCGGGGATCTATGCCCTGCGCGCCGCCTGGAAGTTCGTCCTGCAGCGCGGCCCGGCGCCACTCGTCCTCGGCAGCGTCGCGACCACCGCCCTGGTCCTGGTCTTCTTCCAGCTCTTCCCGCACGTGCCGGTCGGGGTTTCCGAGGTTCACCTGATCCTGGGGTCGACGCTGTTCCTGCTCTTCGGGATGGCCCCGGCGGCGATCGGCCTGGCCGCCGGCCTGCTGGTCCAGGGGTTGCTCTTCGCACCGATCGATCTGCCGCAGTACGCGATGAACGTCACCACCCTGCTGGTGCCGCTGTTCGGCCTGCAGTACGTGGCGGCCCGGGTGATCCCCCCGAACACCCGGTATGTGGATCTCGGGTACCGCCAGGTGCTGGCGCTGTCGGCGACCTACCAGGCAGGCATCGTGTCCTGGGTGGCGTTCTGGGCGCTCTACGGTCAGGGGGTCACGGCTCCCACGCTGGCAAGCATCGCGGCGTTCGGGGTCGCCTACCTGGCCGTCATCCTCATCGAGCCGCTGGCCGACCTGGGCGTGCTGGCCGCCGCCAAGGCCGGGCGGCGGATCACCGCCGGCGGCGTCTTCGAGCCACGGCTGCACAGCCCGGCCTGAGGCAGCAGCCTCAGCGGCCCGACTCGATGGCGGCCACCGCGCCGGCGGCCTGCGGCAGGCACAGCGGCTGCAGGTTCACCGCACCGGAGGCCAGTAGGCCGTCGATGCGGCGCTTCAGGTCGCCGGAGTCGACCCGGGCCTGCAGGTCGGCGCCCGGACATCCGGTTGCGGGCGCCACCTGCTGGTGGGTGGCCAGGGTGCGGGAGGCCACGCCGAACCTCTGGGCGGCCCAGGCGAACGCCAACGCCGCGCCGTCCAGTTGCGCCTCGCTGACCGGTTCCACGTCGAAGTTCCCCTCGCAGACGACGAGAAAGTGGCCGGCCGGGTCGTAGTCGGTGGCGGTGTCGCCGGCGATGCCGGTCCGGCGCAACTCGAAGATGTTGCCGTCGCGGTCCACGCCGAGGTGGTAGGCGATGTCGACCCAGCCCCTGTCGTCCTGGTGGTAGCGCTGGTGCTGGCGCAGCCGGGAGGTGATGTTGCTGTTGTCGCCGAGAACCACCGCCGTGTGGTGGAGCGTCATGCGGGTGATGGTGTGCGGGCGGCCGCCGGGACGCGGCGGGCGGGCGCCCCAGGTGTCCCGGCAGAGCAGATCGGCGTTCGACGTCGCCGCCGCCGGGGGCGGGGTCAACCCGGCGCCGACGGCGGCAGCGCCGGCAGCGCCGGTCAGTTGCAGGAGTTTGCGGCGGCTGAGGCCGCGGGACAGATGCCCAGGCACATCAGTTCGGCGCCGGCGCCGTCGTCGCCAACTCGCAGCCGGCACCGAGCGCGGACGCCGCGGAACTGAGCCGCTCCTGCACCGCGGGATCGTCCGGGGTGAGCGCAATCTCGGCGTAGGCCGCCGCGAGGTTCTCGACGAGCTCGGCGTCGGGAGTCGAGATGGCCTCGCTGATCTCCTCGAGGCTGGCCGCCGTGCCGACCGGGTCCGCATCCGGCTCGCCCAGCATGACCGCGTCGATGTCACCGCAGGCGCCCGCCAGGGTGCCCGCCATCTCCTCAGCGGCCATCGGCGGCGGCGTCGCGGAGGTGACGGTCGCGGTGGCCGGCGAGGCGGTCTCGGACGTCGTCGAACTCCCGCACGCGCTGATGCTCAGCGCGAGGGCGGCCGCCGCGCAGGCGAGCAGTGTCTTTTGCGTTGCCGGCATCGTGGCTCCTTCCCCGCGTTTCACCGAAGCGTAGCCACCCCGGCTACCTGACCGTGTACAGAGTGAACCGGTGGCGGTAGGTGCCGTCGGCGTTGCGCACGGTCTCGACCTCGCCGGTGGCGGCGACGTAGGCCCCGGTGCCGCCGAGCACCGCCCGCACCTGCGCGGCGTCGGCCGACATCTCCGACTCGGCGGGTGGGTAGACCGCACTGCCGCCGACGACGATG
>CAYXOM010000484.1:0-10031 GCA_964466565.1 uncultured Mycobacterium sp. | reverse complement strand
CGCGCGTTTCGTGAGGTTCTGCGACGCCTTCAACACACCCCTGGTGTTCGTCGTCGACACCCCCGGCTTCCTGCCCGGTGTCGAGCAGGAGAAGAACGGCATCATCAAGCGCGGCGGGCGGTTCCTCTACGCGGTGGTCGAGGCCGACGTGCCCAAGGTGACGCTGACCATCCGCAAGTCCTACGGCGGTGCGTACGCGGTGATGGGTTCCAAGCAGTTGACCGCCGACCTCAACTTCGCTTGGCCGACGGCCCGGATTGCGGTCATCGGCGCCGAGGGCGCGGCGCAGTTGCTGGTCAAGCGGTTCCCCGATCCCACAGCGCCGGAGGTGGCGAAGATCCGCGCGGACTTCATCGAGGGGTACAACCTCAACATGGCCATCCCCTACATCGCCGCCGAACGCGGGTTCATCGACGCCGTCATCGAGCCCCACCAGACCCGGCTGCTGCTGCGTAAGTCCATGCGGCTGCTGCGGGACAAGCAGATTCAGCGCGTGCAGCGCAAGCACGGGCTGATCCCGATCTAAGGAGGGACCGCAATGAATGCCAGCGAGGCGACCCGTCAGGCCGGTGCGTCGATCGGCGAGGCGATCGGCATTTTCATGCTGCACCCCGAGACCTTCGCAGGAAGCGCCGCCCGCGGGTACGCCAACCCGATGGCCGGCTACGTCGCCGGGCGCGGCGGGGTGCTGGGCGATGCCGGCGGCGCCACCGTGGCGGCGGTGTTCGCCGTGTTCGAGCCCGGCATGGTGGATGCGCTGTGGGCCGAAGGCGTGACGGTGCGCGGCGCGGCCGGCGCGGCGGAGGTGTACTGGGACCAGATGGCCGAGTTCGGCCGAAAGTACTTGGCGGGCGCCGAGAATCCGGCCCGCCTCGCCGAACTGGGCAAGCGGGTGATCGACGCAACGCCGACCCCGGCGCTGCCGATGTTCGCCGGGTGGCGGGCCATGCCCCTGGCCGATGACGCCCCCGCCCGGGCGCTGCAGGTGATGCACGTGCTCCGCGAGCTTCGTGGCGACGTGCACTTCAACGCGCTGAGCCTGTCGGGGGTGAGCCCGGTCGAGGCCCACATGATCGGACACGACGAGAACTACACCCGGATGTTCGGCTGGCCGGAGCCGTTCGCCGACGGGGCGGACAAGGCCGAAAGTTACGCGCAGGTCGAGGAGGCCACGAACCGCCGGATGACCGAACTGCTCTCCGCCGCTCTCGAGCCCGGGGAGATCGAGGAACTCGCCCGGCTGAGCGCCGTCGCGCTGGAGGCGCTGAAGGCCGCCGTCCCGGCCTAGGCGAGGCCGATGCCGCTGGCTGACGGCGAGGTGTTCGCCGGCTACACGATCCGCAGGGTGCTCGGCTCCGGCGGGATGGGCGAGGTGTACCTGGCCGAGCACCCCCGGCTGCCGCGCTGGGAGGCGTTGAAGGTGCTCGGCGTCGCGGTCAGCGCCGACGAGGAATACCGGGCCCGATTCGGCCTGGAGGCCGAGATGGTCGCCACCCTCCGCCATCCCAACATCGTCACCATCCACGACCGCGGTTCCGAGGACGGCCGGCTGTGGATCGCGATGGACTACGTCGAGGGCATCGACGCCGCCAGGCTGCTCGCCGAGCATCACCCCGGAGGAGTCCCGCCGCGCGAGGTGGTGCGCATCGTCGGCGCGGTGGCGGCGGCGCTGGACTATGCCCACGGCCGGGGAGTGCTGCACCGCGACATCAAGCCCGGCAATATCCTGCTGGGGCAGGACGACGGCGACCACGGCCGAATCCTGCTGGCGGACTTCGGAGTTGCGCGGTGGATCGGTAGGCCGAACCATCTGACCGGCATCGACATGACGGTCGGAACGGTCACCTACGCGGCACCCGAACAACTCAGGGGCGAGGACGTCGACGGCCGGGCCGACCAGTACTCGCTGGCCGCCACCGCCTATCACCTGCTCACCGGGCGGGCACCGTTCGCACAGAGCAACCCCGCCGTCGTCATCACCCACCATCTGAGTTCGCCACCGCCGTCGCTGGAGTCGGCCGGTCCCGACCTGCGCCGGCTGGGACCGGTGCTGGCCCGGGCGATGGCGAAGGACCCGGCCGACCGGTTCGACAGCTGCGGGCTGTTCGCCGCCGCGCTGAGCGGGGCCCTCGACGGTGGCGGCCGTCGCCCGCCGGGGCGGGGGCGGCGGCGGGCGGCGGCGGGCCTGGGCGCGCTGATGCTGGCCGGGGCGGCCGCGGCGGCGGTGCTGCTGGGAAGCGAGCGCGCCGAAGCGCCGTCCGCCGGCCGGAATCCGCCGCCGCCGGCGGTGTCGGCCCGGATGGACCTGCCGGTGGTGGTGATCGGAGCGGACTGCGCCGTCCTGGGTGCAGCCGCCGTCACCGAGAACGGAGCCCCTGCCTATTGCGCCCGGAGCGGCCCTGACCCCTCGCCGATCGAGTGGTCCGCGCAGCCGGAACGGCTGCGCGCGGCCAACCGGTGAGCGTCAGCTCCGCGCAGCCGGAACGGCTGCGCGCGGCCAACAGGTGAGCCTCAGCTCGGGACACTGCCGTGGTCGGGCTCCGGGCCGAACCGGAAGGTGCGGCCGGTGATCTCATCGGCGGTGATGCGCACGTACCGCTGCTTCTCGGTGGCCACCCACGGCATCAGCTGGGCACGCTCTGCCTCGCGGATCTCCTCGGCCGTGGCCAGCATCCGGGCCGGACCCCGGACGATCACGCTCCAGCCGCCTGCGGTGGTGTGGTCGTCGGCCTCGAAGAGCACCGCGTCGCTGACGACGGTGCCGAAGAGCTTGGTGCCCTCGGCGGTCCGGAACAGCACCGTGCGGCCCTGAGTGACGAAGTTGACCGGGAAGATCTCCAGCTGGCCGCCCACCGACATCACCAGCCGCCCCAGTGAGACGCCCGACAGCCGCCGCCAGGCCTCGTCATCGGAGAGGACGTGCACCGCATCCGGTTGGCTCATGTGCCAGATCGTCGCCGCACCGGGCGACCGGCGCAAGGGCCGAACGGCCCTTGAGGCGCCGGGGCGCCGACGTAAGCTTCCCGCGATGCCCGAGGAAGCACCGCCCAGACCCGGACTGCGAACCGCGGTTGGGAGATTCGTCGTCACCGGGTTGTTCTCGGCGGTGGTCGACTTCGGGATCTACCTTCTGCTCTACAAGGGCGCCGGCGTGCAACTCGATCTCGCCAAGGCGATCGGCTTCGTCGCCGGGACGACGACCGCCTATCTGATCAACCGGCGGTGGACCTTCGCCGCCGATCCGAGCCGCCGCAGGTTCGCCGCCGTGATGGCGCTCTACGGGCTGACCTTCGCGATCCAGGTCGGACTCAACCACTTCGTCCTGCGACTGGCCGGCTATCAGGACTGGGCGCTGCCGGGGGCCTTCGTCGTCGCCCAGGGCACCGCGACGGTGCTCAACTTCGTGGTCCAGCGCACCGTCATCTTCCGCCCCCCGCGCAACTAGCGCTCGGCGTCGTCGCAGGTGCCGGGAGGCCGGTGGTCCGCACGGTACCCTCGTCACGATGTCCGCGACGACCACCTCGCAACGGCTGACCGGCTGGGGCCGCACCGCGCCCAGCGTCGCCGAGGTGCTGACGACTCCGGACGCGGAGGAGATCGTCAAGGCGGTGGCCCACGCCGCCGACGAGGCCGCCTCCGGCCGGCATCGCGGCGTGATCGCGCGGGGATTGGGCCGGTCCTATGGCGACAACGCGCAGAACGGCGGCGGACTCGTCGTCGACATGACCGCGCTGGACCGCATCCACTCGATCGACGCGCAGACCCGCATGGCCGACGTCGACGCCGGCGTGAGCCTGGACATGCTGATGAAAGCCGCATTGCCCCGGGGCCTGTGGATTCCGGTGCTTCCGGGCACCCGGCAGGTGACCGTCGGCGGCGCCATCGCCTGCGACATCCACGGCAAGAACCACCACAGTGCCGGCAGCTTCGGCAGCCACGTCCGTTCGATGGACCTGCTGACCGCCGACGGCCAGGTGCAGACCGTGACGCCGTCGGGTGCGGGCGCCGACCTGTTCTGGGCGACCGTGGGCGGCAACGGCCTCACCGGGATCATCCTGCGGGCCAGCGTCGAGATGACCCCCACCGAGACGGCGTACTTCATCGCCGACGGTGACGTGACCGCCGGCCTCGACGAGACGATTGCGCTGCACAGCGACGGCAGCGAGAACGACTACACCTACTCGAGCGCGTGGTTCGACGCCATCAGCGCCCCGCCGAAACTGGGCCGCGCGGCGGTCTCCCGGGGATCGCTGGCCCGGCTGGACCAGTTGCCCGCCAAGCTGGCGCGAGACCCGCTGCGATTCAGCGCCCCGCAACTGCTGACACTGCCCGACGTGTTCCCCAACGGCCTGGCCAACAAGTACACCTTCGGGCCGATCGGCGAGCTGTGGTACCGCAAGTCGGGAACCTATCGCGGCAAGATCCAGAATCTGACGCAGTTCTACCACCCGCTGGACATGTTCGGGGAGTGGAACCGCGCCTACGGGCCCGCCGGGTTCCTGCAGTACCAGTTCGTCGTGCCGGTCGAGGCCGTCGAGGAGTTCAAGGCCATCATCGTTGACATCCAGGCCTCCGGCCACTACTCCTTTCTCAACGTGTTCAAGCTGTTCGGGCCAGGAAACCAAGCGCCGCTGAGTTTTCCGATCCCCGGGTGGAACATCTGCGTGGACTTCCCCATCAAGGCCGGCCTTGGTGAATTCGTCAGCGAGCTCGACCGGCGGGTGCTGCGCTTCGGTGGCCGCCTGTACACCGCCA
This sequence comes from uncultured Mycobacterium sp., assembly GCA_964466565.1. GTDB lineage: Bacteria > Actinomycetota > Actinomycetes > Mycobacteriales > Mycobacteriaceae > Mycobacterium. Next base: position 5,276 of record CAYXOM010000484.1, on the reverse strand, counting down.
AGGACTCCCGCACGACCGCCGAGACCTTCCACGCCATGTACCCACGGATCGGGGAGTGGATCGCGCTGCGCCGCACAGTCGACCCGGACGGCGTGTTCGTCTCGGACCTGGCACGGCGCCTGGAGTTGCTCTAGATGGTCCTCGACGCGGTCGGCCACCCGCAGACGATCCTGTTGTTGGGCGGCACCTCGGAGATCGGGCTGGCGATCTGCCGGCGCTATCTGCGCGACGCCCCGGCGCGGATCATCCTGGCCGCGCTGCCCGGCGACCCGGGCCGGGAGGCGGCGGTGGCCGCGACTGAGCAGGCCGGCGCGATATCGGTGCGGCTGGTCGACTTCGACGCGATCGACACCGACAGCCATCCGGCGGTCATCGAGGAGTGCTTCAGCGCCGACGGCCAACCGGTCGACGTCGACGTCGCGATCGTGGCCTTCGGCCTGCTCGGAGACCCCGAGGAGTTGTGGCAGGACCAACGCAAGGCGGTCCAGATCGCCGAGATCAACTACACCGCCGCCGTCTCGGTCGGTGTCCTGCTGGGCGAGCGGATGCGACGGCAGGGCTTCGGCCGAATCATCGCGATGAGTTCGGCTGCCGGAGAACGCGTCCGGCGTTCGAACTTCGTCTACGGCTCGACCAAGGCCGGCCTTGACGGCTTCTATCTCGGTCTCTCCGAGGCACTGCGCCCATACGGGGTGGGCGTCCTGGTCATCCGGCCCGGTCAGGTGCGCACGCGGATGAGCGCCCACGTCAAGGAGGCCCCGCTGACCGTGGACAAGGAGTACGTCGCCGACCTCGCCGTGTCGGCCAGCGCCAAGGGCAAGGAGCTGGTCTGGGCGCCGGGGGCCTTCCGGTACGTGATGATGGTGCTGCGGCACATTCCCCGCCCGATCTTCCGCAAGCTGCCGATCTGAGGGCACTCGTGCGCAACGCCGTGGCCACCGCCGGCCTGATGGCGGGGGCAGCCCTTATCGCGGTGGTCGTCTCGGCGGTCTCGTTGTCGGCGATCTCCCGGGTGGAGTGGCCGGCGTTCCCGTCGTCGTACCAGCTGCATGCGCTGACCACCGTCGGTCAGGTGATCTGCCTGCTGGGTCTGCTGGCGGCGGGCCTGCTGTGGCGGCGCGGACGAACTCGACCCGGTGGTGCGGCACGGCGGGCCGCCGCGGTCGCCGCCGTCGTGTTCGCCGCGGCACTGCCGGTGGTCACCCTGGGCATGCCACTGGGCGCCACCAGGCTGTACCTGTTCGGCATCTCCGTGGACCAGCAGTTCCGGACCGAGTACCTGACCCGGCTGACCGACAGCCCCGCGCTGGCCGACATGACCTACGCCGGGCTGCCGCCGTTCTACCCGCCCGGCTGGTTCTGGATCGGCGGCCGCGCCGCGGCGTTGACGGACACCCCGGGCTGGGAGATGTACAAGCCGTGGGCGATCACCTCGATCGCGATCGCGGTGGCGCTCGCTCTGGTGCTGTGGTCGCGGCTGGTCCGGTTCGAGTACGCCTGCGCGGTCACCGCTGCCACCGCCGCGGTGACGCTGGCCACCGGCGCGCCCGAGCCCTACAGCGCCATCGTCACGGTGCTCATCCCGCCGGTGCTGGTGCTGGCCTGGTCGGGACTGCGGGCCGGCGAACGGGGGGGCGGCTGGGCAGCGGTCGCCGGGGTCGGGGTCTTCCTCGGGGTCACCGCCACCTGCTACACACTGCTGCTGGCCTACACCGCGTTCACCGTGACGATCATGGCTGTCGTCGCCGCCGTCGCCCGGCGCGGCGTCGGCCCGCTGCTCCGGCTGGCGGTGATCGCGGTGATCTCGGCGGGCATCGCGGCGATCACCTGGCTGCCGTGGCTGCTGCGCGCGGCGCAAGGCCCGATCAGCGGGGCCGGAAGCGCCCAGCACTACCTGCCCGGCGACGGCGCGGTCCTGAACTTCCCGATGCTGGCGCCGACGCCGCTCGGCGCCCTGTGCCTGCTGGGCGCCGTCTGGCTGGTCTGGCGGGCGGGGACGTCGGTGCGCGCGGCCGCGCTGGGACTGGGGGTGCTCGCCCTATACGCGTGGTCGCTGCTGTCCATGCTGACCACCCTGGCCGGGACGACGCTGCTGTCGTTCCGCCTGCAGCCGACGCTGACCGTCCTGCTCGCCGCGGCCGGGGTGTTCGGTTTCATCGACCTGGCCCACGCCGCGGCCAGGCGCTGGAACCGGCGCGCCTACGCGGCGGCGGTGGCGGTCGGTGTGATCGGCGCGATTGGATTCAGTCAGGACATCCCGCACGTCCTGCGCCCGGACCTGACCTTCGCCTACACCGACACCGACGGCTACGGCCAGCGCGGAGACCGCCGGCCGCCCGGCGCGGAGAAGTACTACGCCGACGTCGACGCAGCGATCCGCGAGGGCACCGGCCGGCCGCGGGACCAGACGGTGGTGATGACCGCGGACTACGCCTTCCTGGCCTACTACCCCTACTACGGATTCCAGGGGCTGACGTCGCACTACGCCAATCCGCTGGCCCTGTTCGACGCCCGCGCTGCGGTCATCGAGTCGTGGTCGCAGATTCGCGAGCCCGACGCGTTCGCCGCGGCACTCGACGCGATGGAGTTCGAGCCGCCCACGGTGTTCCTGATGCGCCGCGGCGGCGCGGCGGGTTCGGCGGACACCTACACGCTGCGACTGGCCGAGGACGTCTACCCCAACCAGCCCAACGTCCGCCGCTACACCGTCGAACTCGACGCGGGGCTGTTCGCCGAACCGCACTTCACCCGCACCGAGATCGGGCCGTTCATCGTGGCGATCCGGAACCGGCCGCGATGACCGGCGACGCGCCGCCGGGTGCGCTCCGCACCGCGCGAGCGGTCGCCGTGATCGCCGGACTGTTCGGCGCGATGCTCGCGGTGCTCACCCCGCTGCTGCCGGTCACCCAGAACACCGCCGTGCTGACCTGGCCGCAGGGTCCGGAACTGGTCTCGGTCACCGCGCCGCTGATCGCCTACGTGCCCGAGGACATGACCGTCACGGTGCCGTGCGCGGTGGCAGCCGGACTCCCCGACGGTGGGGTGCTGGTGTCCACCGTCCCGCCGCAGGCGCCCGAGGCGCAGGCCCGCGGGCTGATGATCCGTCGCCTCGACGACCGGTTCGCGGTGGTGGTGCGCGGCGTCGAGGTGCTCGCGGCGCCGATGGGCCGGGTGCTCGGTCCGGACTGCCGGACCCTGGAGGTCAGCGCCGGGCCGGCCGCGGTGAGCGCGCAGTTCACCGGTCTGACCGCCGGCCCCGGGCAGACCGGTCCGCTGCGCGGGCAGCGCGACGGCGACCTGCGCCCGCAGGTCGTCGGGGTGTTCACCGACCTGACCGGACCGGCACCGCCCGGCCTGGGCGTCGCGGCCACCGTCGACACCCGCTACAGCTCCAGCCCCACCGCGCTGAAATCGGCGGCGATGGCGCTGGGACTGCTACTGACCGCAGCGGCCCTGGTCGCGCTGCACCGGCTGGACGCCGCGGCCGGACCGTCCCGCGCGCCGCCCGTCCGGCGCTCCCGGCGATGGGCGCCGCGCCCCCTCGACGCCGCCGTGGCCGCCGTGCTGCTGTGGTGGCACCTGGTCGGCGCCAACACCTCCGACGACGGCTACATCCTCACCATGGCCCGGGTCGCGCCGGAGGCCGGCTACCTGGCCAACTACTACCGCTGGTTCGGCACCCCGGAGGCCCCGTTCGGCTGGTACTACCACCTGCTGGGGCTGTGGGCACAGGTGTCGGCCGCCAGCGTCTGGGTTCGGCTGCCCACCCTGGTCATGGCACTGGCGACCTGGTGGCTGATCAGCCGGGTGGCCATCCCGCGCCTGGGCCGCGCGGTCGCGGGCAGCCGGACGGCGGCCTGGACGGCGGCGGGCATGTTCCTGGCGTTCTGGCTTCCCCTCAACAACGGCCTGCGTCCCGAACCACTCATCGCGCTGGGCATCCTGGCCACCTGGTGCCTGGTCGAGCGGGCGGTGGCCACCGGCCGGCTGCTCCCGGTCGCCGGGGCGGCGGCCACCGGCGCCCTCACCGTGTTCTCCGGGCCCACCGGGGTCGCCGCCCTCGGCGTCCTGCTCGTCGCCCTCGGCCCGCTCTCCGGGGTGGTGCGGCGCCGGGCGGCGCGGTTCGGTCTGCCGTCGGCCCTCGCCCCGCTGTCGGCCGCCGCCACCGTGGTGCTGATCCCGATCTTCGCCGACCAGACCCTGGCGGGCGTCGGCGAGACGAGCGCGCTCAAGCGGTCGGTGGGCCCCAGCCTCACCTGGTTCGACGAGCACATCCGCTATGCGCGGCTGTTCCTGACGACGCCGGACGGATCTATCGCGCGCCGCTTCGCGGTGCTCGCGTTGATCCTCGCGCTGGCCGTCGTCCTGGTCGTGCTGCTGCGCCGCGGGCGCATTCCGGGCACCGCCGCCGGACCGGTCCGACGGCTCGCCGGCGCGACCACGGTCACGTTCCTCGCCCTGATGGCCACTCCCACCAAGTGGACCCACCACTTCGGCGTCTTCGCGGGCCTGGCCGGAGCGGTGGGGGCGGTGGCGGCGGTCGCCCTCGGCCCGGCGGTGCTGCGCTCGGCCCGCAACCGGCTGGCGGTGATCGCCGCGCTGCTGTTCCTCACGGCGCTGTCCTTCGCCAGCGTCAACGGCTGGTGGTACGTCTCGGGTTTCGGGGTCCCGTGGTCCGACCGGATGCCGCAGTGGCGCCTGGGCTTCACCACGGTGCTGCTGGGCGCGGCGGCCGCGGTGCTGCTCGCCGCCGTCCTGGGCCGGCGGCCCCGCCGCCCGCTTCCGGCTGTCGCCGGCTCTGCGCTGGCGCTGGCGGCCTGGGCGATGGTCGTGTTCCAGGTGGCCTCGCTGACGGTGGGCATGGCGCGCCAGTATCCGGCGTGGTCGGTGGGCCGCGCCAACCTGCAGGCGCTGGCCGGTCACAGCTGCGGTCTGGCCGACGACGTTCTGGTGGAGCCCGACCCCAATTCCGGTGCCCTCACCCCGCTCGGCGCTTCGGTGGTCGAGGCGCTCGGTGCCGGCGGCTCGGAGGGCTTCGGTCCCAACGGGATTCCCGCCGCCGTCGCCTCCGATCCGGTCAGCGAGCCGTTCGCCGGGGGGACCCTGGGGGTGGACGACGACCCCGACGACGGCGACCCCGGCGACCGGGCCGCCGCGCCGGCAACCGGTCCCGCCGGGATCAACGGCTCGCGGGCCCGGTTGCCCTTCGGGCTGGACCCCGCCACCACGCCGGTGCTGGGCAGCTGGCGGTCCGGCCCGGCGCTGCCGGCGACGCT
>CAYXOM010000483.1:0-7016 GCA_964466565.1 uncultured Mycobacterium sp. | reverse complement strand
CAGACCGTCGGGGGTCTCGGCGCAGTTCCCGCCCAGGGCGTTGATCTCGGTGCGCAGGGCGGCCAGCCGGTCGGTCTCGTGGCCACGCAGGTGCGCGATCCCGGTCAGCCGCGACACCGAACCGGGGCGGGCCAGCGCGGCCAGCGCGGCCACCGCCGGCGCCAGTTCACCCACCTCGTGCAGGTCCATGTCGAAGCCGCCGTAGTCCGCCGGGCCCGTCACCACCAGATTCGAATCATCATGACGGGCAGTCGATCCCAGCAGGCGCAGGATGGACAGGATGATCGGGGCCGGCTGCACGCCGACCACCGGCCAGCCGGTGACGCGCACCTCGCCGCCGGTCACCACCGCGGCGGCCAGGAACGGCAGCGCGTTGGACAGATCGGGTTCGATGTGCCAGTGCCGGGCGGCCACCGGCCCCGGGCGGACCGTCCACCGGTTGGGCACGGTGTCGTCCACCACCACGCCGGCCTCGGCCAGCATCGCCACCGTCATCGCGATGTGCGGGGCCGATGGCACCGAGGTTCCGGTGTGCACCACCGTGAGGCCCTCGCCGAACGCCGCCCCGCACAGCAACAGGCCGGAGACGAACTGCGAGGACCCCGATGCGTCGATGTGCACGATGCCGCCCGGCACCGCGCCCCGGCCGCGCACCGTGAACGGCATGCCGTCCCCGGAGACGTCCACCCCGATGCCGCGCAGCGCGTCCAGCAGCGGGGCGATCGGGCGGGAGCGGGCCTGCTCGTCGCCGTCGAAGACCACCTCGGCGGTGCCCAGCGCGGCCAGCGGCGGGGTGAACCTCAGCACGGTGCCGGCCAGGCCGCAGTCCACCCGGGCTCCGGGTGCGGGACTCGGCGAACCGGCCAGGCTCAGCTCGGTCCCGTTGCCGTCGACGGCGAACCCCAGGGTGCGCAGCGCGCCGATCATCAGGTCGGTGTCGCGGCTGCGCAGGCCGCCGCTGATCCGGGAGCCGCCGGACAGCGCCGCCAGTATCAGGGCGCGGTTGGTCATCGACTTCGAGCCGGGCACCGTGACGGTGGCGCGCACCGGGCCCGCGGCGTGCGGGGCGCTCCAGGGCTGGTCGGTCACGGAGGTCATCCTGCCCTGTCGGCATGGATCCCTGACAGCGCGGAGCTGTCAGCATGGACACCGTGTGCGGACGCTTCGCGGTGACCACCGCCCCGGCCCGGCTGGCCGGGCTACTCGGTGCCGTCGACGAGACCAGGGTGGCGGGCTTCGAACCGAACTACAACGTGGCGCCCACCACCGAGGTCGCCGCCGTCGTCGCCGAGGGCCGCCGGCGCATCCGGCTGATGCGCTGGGGACTGCTGCCGGCCTGGGTGAAGGCCGGACCCGACGGCCGGCCGGCCCCGGCCCGGCAGCTCATCAACGCCCGCGCCGAGACGCTGACCTCGTCCCCGGCCTTCCGGTCGGCCGCCGCGCAGCGGCGCTGCCTGGTGCCGATGGACGGCTACTACGAGTGGCGGCCCGACGCCGACGTGCCCGGGCGCGGCCGCAAGACGCCGTTCTATGTCAGCGCCCCCGACGGTTCCCCGCTGCTGGTCGCCGGGGTGTGGTCGCGGTGGCGGCCCGGAACCGGCGCGGCGGGCCTACTCAGTTGCACCCTGGTCACCACCGCGGCGCCGCCGCGGTTCGCCGCGATCCACGACCGGGTGCCACTGGTGCTCGCCGAGGCGGACTGGGACCGCTGGCTCGACCCGGAGTCCCCGGCACCGGCGGAACTGCTCGCCGCGCCGGCGGCGCTGGACTCCCTGACAGCGCGGGAGGTGTCCACCCTGGTGAACAGCACCGCCAACAACGGACCGGACCTCATCGCGCCGGCGGGCCCGGGCGACCAACCGGTTGGCCTGTTCTAACGGTGTGGCGGGGACTACTCTTTGCAGCAACCGATCGAGAGGAGCCGCCATGACCGCGGTGGACGAGACCCGGACCACGACAGCCACCATCACCGTGCACAACCCCGCCACCGGCCGGGAGGTGGGTTCGGTCCCGGTCGACGGGCCCGCGGCCGTCGCCGCCAAGGCGGCCGCGCTGCGCCTGGCGCAGCCGCAGTGGGAGCAGATGGGCCCGCGCGGCCGCAAGCGCTGGATGATGAAGTGGCAGGATTGGGTGCTCGACAACGCCGATCACCTCACCGAGGTGCTGATGAGCGAGACCGGAAAGTCCCGCGGCGACGCCACGCTGGAACCGGTCACCATCGCCGACGCGATCAACTACTGGGCCGGGCATGCCGAAGAGTTCCTCGCCGACCAGCACCCCAAGGCCCACAGCCCGCTGTTCAAGGTCAAGAAGCTCACCACCGTCTACCGCCCCTACCCGCTGGTCGGGATGATCGAGCCGTGGAACTTCCCGCTGGCCATGCTCGCCCTGGACCTGGTACCGGCGCTGGCGGCCGGCGCGGCGGTGCTGCTCAAGCCCTCCGAGGTGACCCCGCTCTCAGCGGTGGAGTTGGCCCGCGGCTGGGACGAGATCGGCGCGCCGCCGGTGTTCGGGCTGGCCACCGGGTACGGCGACACCGGGGCAGCGGTCATCGAGGCCTCCGACTACGTGCACTTCACCGGGTCCACGGCCACCGGCCGCAAGGTGGCGGTCGCCTGCGCGCAGCGGCTGATCCCGTTCAGCCTCGAACTCGGCGGCAAGGATCCGGCGATCGTGTTCGCCGACGCCGACCTCGACCGGGCGGCCAACGGCATCGCCTGGGGCGGGATGTTCAACTCCGGGCAGGTGTGCATCTCGGTGGAACGGGTCTTCGTCGAGGCGCCGGTCTACAACGAGTTCGTGGCCAAACTGGCTGACAGGGTGCGCGCGGTGGCCCAGGGTCAGGAGTCCGGCCCGGAGATGACCTACGACACCGGCGCGATGGCCACCGAGGCCCAGCGCGACATCGTCGCCCGTCACGTCAGCGAGGCCACCGCGGCCGGGGCGAAGGTTCTCGTCGGCGGCAAGCCCACCGGGGTGGGCACCTTCTTCGCGCCCACCGTGCTCGCCGACGTCGACCCGGCCATGACCTGCATGGCCGAGGAGACCTTCGGGCCGACCCTGCCGGTGGTGAAGGTCGCCGACGAGGACGAGGCGGTCCGGCTGGCCAACGACTGCCGCTACGGGCTGTCGGCCACCGTGTGGACCGGCGACACCACCCGCGGCGAGCGGGTCGCGCGGCGACTGGAGGCCGGGGCGGTCAACATCAACGACGCGATGACCAACGTCTTCTGCCCGTCGCTGCCGATGGGCGGCTGGAAGGACTCCGGCATCGGCTACCGCGGCGGCGGCGCCGCGGGGCTGATCAAGTTCTGCCGCCAGCAGGCCATCACCGCCCCGCGGCTGCCCACCCAGCGCTCGGAGATGCTCTGGTACTCCTCGCCCAAGAAGCAGAGCCGCTTCGCGCTGTCGGCGATGCGGGCGTTCGCCGCGCACGGCTGGCGCCGGCTGGGCCGCAAGGGCTAACCAGCCGGACTAGGGGCCGGTGTACCCCGGCGGGTTGGGGCTGTCGACCCAGAAGTCGACGCCGAGATCGGCGCCGGGCACGCAGTCGTACACCGACAGGTCGGTGACCCCGGATTCCAGCAGGACGTCCTCGCAGAGCAGGGTGTTGCCGGTGAACTCCGCCGCCGGCCGGCTCATCACCGCGTAGGCGGCGTCGGCGTACACCTCGGGTTTGCGGGAGCGGGCCATCATCTCGTCGCCGCCCAGCAGGTTCTGCACGGCGGCCGTGGCGATCGCGGTGCGCGGCCACAGCGTGTTGGAGGCGATGCCGTACTGCCGCACCTCCTCGGCGACCCCGAGGGCGCACAGTGTCATCCCGTACTTGGCCATCATGTACGGTGCCGGGCGCAGCCACTTCGGCTCCAGCAGTACCGGCGGCGAGAGCGTCAGGATGTGGGGGTTCTCCCGGCCCTTCAGGTGTGGGATGCAGGCCTGGGTGACCGCGTAGGTGCCGCGCACCTCGATGCCGTTGAGCAGGTCGAAGCGCTTGAGCGGCACCTCTTCGATCGAGCCGAGGTTGATCGCCGAGGCGTTGTTGACGCACATGTCGATCCCGCCGAACTGCTCGACGGCGGCCGCCACCGCGGCGGCCACCGAGTCGCCGTCGCGGATGTCGCCGACGATCGGCAGTGCGTGGCCCCCGGCCTCCTCGATCTCGGCGGCGGCGGTGTAGATGGTGCCCGGTAGCCTGGGGTGCGGTTCGGTGGTCTTGGCCACCAGCGCCACGTTGGCGCCGTCGGCGGCCACCCGCTTGGCGATCGCCAGGCCGATTCCGCGACTCGCGCCGGAGATGAACATGGTCCTGCCGGCGAACCCGGCGCTGGGGGTGGCTGCCATGGTTGTCCACCCTAGCGGCCGCCGTCGGGCCCACGGCCTAGGATCGTCCTCTATGACCTCTCCGCGGACCGACGTCGCCGGGGAGGAGACCGACGCCGAGCTGACGGCGCGCTTCGAGCGCGACGCGATCCCGCTGATGGACCAGCTCTACGGCGGCGCGCTGCGGATGACGCGCAACCCCGCCGACGCCGAGGACCTGGTGCAGGAGACCATGGTCAAGGCCTATGCCGGGTTCCGGTCCTTCACCGAGGGCACCAACCTCAAGGCCTGGCTCTACCGGATCCTGACCAATACCTACATCAACACCTACCGCAAGAAGCAGCGCCAGCCCGCCGAGTACCCCACCGAGGAGATCACCGACTGGCAGCTGGCCGCCACCGCCGAGCACAGCTCCACCGGACTTCGCTCGGCGGAGGTCGAGGCGCTGGAGAATCTGCCCGACAGTGAAATCAAAGAGGCCCTGCAAGCGTTACCCGAAGAGTTCCGCCTGGCCGTGTACCTGGCGGACGTGGAAGGTTTCCCCTACAAGGAGATCGCGGAGATCATGCAGACGCCGATCGGGACGGTGATGTCCCGCCTGCACCGGGGCCGCCGTCAGCTGCGGACCGCACTCGCCGACGTGGCCCGCGACCGCGGCGTCCTGCGCGGCGAGAAACCCGGCGCCGAGGCGCCGGAGGCGTCGGCATGACCGATCACGAGACCGAACAGGATGCCCACGGGGACCACGACGACGGGCACACCGACTGCGCCCTGGTGATCGCCGAGGTCTGGATGCTCCTGGACGGGGAGATCACCGCCGAGCGCCGGGACCGACTTCGTCTGCACCTGGAGCAGTGCCCGGCGTGCCTGCGCCACTACGGGCTCGAGGAGCGGGTCAAGCGGCTGATCGCCACCCGGTGCGGCGGGGAGACGGCGCCGCCGGCGCTGGGCGAGCGGGGGCGCCTGGAGATCACCCGCACGACGGTCATCCGGTGGACGTGACGGGTCCGGGGGCGGCTCGGATGAGGGGCTGCTTGCGATCGCAGCGTCCGCTCCGCTAACGTCATCCCTGCCAGGGAGGGCTGACTGCTGGGGGAGCCATGCGCGGCGGCACAACGGCTACGCTGTCAACGGTCTCGGTGGTACTTGCCGCGGTAGTCCCGCTCCCGGTCGCGGCCGTCGGGTGGACGCCGCCGGTGAACGTTCCCTGGACTCCCGCCGCGAACGTGGTCGTCATCGGTGGGATGGGCTGGGAGACCGTCGACCAGCCGACCATGAGGGCGATTCTCGACTCCCGGTTCGACAAGCCGGAGAACACCTTCGTCAACATCGAGTGGCCCGCCGCCCTGGGATCTCTCGGCGACTCGGTGGCCGTGGCGTCCGGGGATCTCTATGAACACGTCATGTCCACCGACGGACCCCAGGTCGCCATCGGAGTGTCCGGGAGCACGTTCGTGGTCAACGAGATCATGCGGCGACTCGCCGACGACCCAGATCCGGGCAAGCCGGCGCCGCAGGACATCTCCTTTGTCATCATCGGCGACGGCGAGCGCGGGTTCATTCCCGCGGTCGTGCCGTTCACCGGCTGGGACCTGCCGCTCGTCGGCTACACCACGCAACCGATCCCGGTCACCCCCTACGACGCCATCGTCGTCACAGGTGAGTACGACGGCCTGGCGGATTGGCCCGATCGGCCATGGAACCTGCTGGCCGTCCTCAACGCCCTGGTGGGTAGTCCCGCGACGGAGGCCACGGATATTCACTGGCAATCGATCTGGGTGGATCTCGACACGGTGCCCGCCGCGAATGTCACCAGGGAACGCAACGCGGCCGGCGGTACGACGACCTCCTACCTCGTCCCCACACCGGTGGTCCCACTCCTGTACCCACTGCGCGATCACGGTGTGCCCGAAGAGGTCATCGGGGTGCTCAATTCCGTCCTCAAGCCGGTCATCGACGCCGGCTATCGCCGCAACGACCCGCCCTGGTTGAAGGCGATCACCGGCCCCGAGCCCGTGGCGATGATCGCGGACGACGGCGAGGGGTCCGCCGCGGTCAGGATCGCGGCCGGTCCGCAACCGGCGCCGCGGGCCACCCGGACCCGGTCACGGCCTGCCCCGCCCCCGGCTGCCACGGCGACCGCGAAGATCCCGGGGGTCCGCGCCGATGCAAGTCGGGTCGCGGGCCACCCGGCGGTGGGCCGGGCTGCTCGCTAGCTGTTCGGCCGCTTGCCGTGGTTGGCTTTGCTGTGCTTGCGGTCGCGCTTCTTGCGGCCCCGCTTGGCCATGGTCGCCTCCGTCGTCGGTGATCCTGCGCCCGACAGTGTGCCACGGCGGCGTCGGGCCGGTCGGCCGGTGGGATGTGGTTCGATGATCCCATGGCCGAGGACGTGCGCGCCGAGATCGTCGCCAGTGTGCTCGAGGTCGTGGTCAGCAAGGGCGACCGGATCGGCGCCGGGGACACCCTGGTGTTGCTGGAGTCGATGAAGATGGAGATCCCCGTCCTCGCCGAAGTCGAGGGCACCATCACCGAGGTCAACGTCGCGGTCGGCGACGTCATCCAGGCCGGGCACCTCATCGCCGTCATCGAGTGAGCACTCTCGGTGACCTGCTCGCCGAGCACACCACCCTGCCCGGCGCCGCCGTGGACCACCTGCACGCGGTCGTCGGGGAGTGGCAGTTGCTGGCCGACCTGTC
>CAYXOM010000482.1:0-2566 GCA_964466565.1 uncultured Mycobacterium sp. | reverse complement strand
CCCGCCGCGCCCCGGCCCCCCGCCGCCCGCGGGGGGCGCCCCCGCCGGTGGGAAGCGCGAGATCGAGGTCGGCCCGCAGCGTGCGGGTCGGCCCGGCTCCGGCGGGGCCGGGGGCGTCGGTCCAGGTGAATGAGCATCCCCCGACGCGCCACGAGCGGCCGTCCTCGCCCCAGTCGCATTGTGTGGGGTCGAATTCGGAAAGCAGGTAGAACCGTTCGCGCCCGCCCTCGTAGACCACGAGGTTGACGCTGGGGCGGTCGGCGGGCCGCTGCGCCCGCCCGGACCGGGCGGCGCCGGCGTAGCCGGGCAGAAACGGCAGCCCCCAGGACCAGATCAGGGTCGCGCCCCGGCCGCCGTCGTCGACAAGGTCGACGTAGAACCAGGAGAACCCCCCCGGGCTGCGCAGGACGGCCGGGTCGGGCGCCCGGTCGGCCGAGCCGATGGCGATCACCTCGGTCGCGCCGTCGGGCCCGGATGCGGCCCGTCCGGCCGCGCGGGTTCGTCGGGTGTCCCTCATGCCCACGCCGATGATCTTCCCGCATGGGCCCGGCTCAATCGCTGAGACCGGGTGCCGGGGCCCTCGGGCTGCGCCGGTAGGCCGAGACCTCGGGGCTGCCGGCCAGCCACAGCCGCCAGGGCCGGTCGGCGGCCAGGCTGACCCCGACCCGGGGACCGCGGGCCGCACCGGTGGGTCTTCTCGGCAGTCGCAACCGCACCGCGGAGTCGGAAGCGCTGACGTCCAGGCCGTTGTGAGCCATGGTGATTCCCATTGCGGCACAGAGGTTTCCAGGCCCACGAGCTAGGGCCGCCGATGCGGTCGCCGGTCCGCGCCTGGTTCGCGCCGCCTCGGCCCCGCAGATGACCACCCCGGCTCGCAAAAGGACGGCGCCGGCTTCGGACCCGGGGCCGCAGGAGATGTTGGCGCACACGTGGATGCCGTGACTGCGGTAGGTGTAGAGGCGCCCCGGTGGCCCGAACATCACCGCGTTGCGGGGCCGGGGTCCCCGATGGGCGTGGGAGGCCGGGTCGGGCCAGGTTCCCTCCTCGGGGCCCCCGTAGGCCTCGACCTCCACAATCCGGATCGTGACGCCGCCGGCGCTCAGTTCGGCGCCGATCAGCTGCCCGGCCGCCGTCAGCGGGTCCGTACCGAGTTCGCCGTCCCTGACCACCGGTCCAGGATTCCGCGCCGGTCAGTCCTGCCCCTGGGCCGTCAGCTGCTCGTGCTCGGCGGGGCCGATGTCGACGGCCTCCTCGACCAGGAGGACCGGGATGCCCTCCTCGATGCGGTAGGCCCGGCGCAGCCGGGGGTTGTAGAGCACCTCGCCGGCCAGCAGCAGCGGGCCGCGGTCGGCCGGGCAGACCAGGATGCGCAGCAGGGTGTGGTCGAGCACGCCGGTCAGGCTCCCGGAACAGGTGCGGGAGCCGGCGCGGGAGCCGGGGCCGGAGCGGGAGCCGGTGCGCCCGGTGCGCCGGCCGGGCCGGGTATCTCGCCGGACTGCATGATCCCGGCGTTGGCGGCGTTCTGCCGCGCCTGGGCCTGGCGCAGCAACTGTGACTGGGCCATGGTCTTCTGCTGGAAGGCGATGGTGTCCTCGAGCGCCCGGATCAGCGGCATCTGGTTGGGCCGGTACTTCATCGCCTCGGTGATCTCCGCCACGTTGGCCTTGGAGGGGCGGAAGCCCATCGCCCGCAGCCGGAGGCTGACCTTGAGCAGATTCGACAGCTTCCCGCCGCCCGTCCCGATCGCGTACTGCTCGGCCAGTTCGTCCAGTACGTCTGCCTTCGGGACGGTCGCGGCGGCGGTGCTCCCGTCCGCCGCCCCGGCCGCGGCTACGGCACCGGCCGCGGCACCCTCGCCCAGGGAGATCGTCGGGGCGGGAGTGGGGGTCGCGGTGATCGTGGGCCACACGACGCCGTCGTCGGACTCCTCGGCGTGGACGACGGCGGTCTGTCCTGCGGTCAGCGCGGCCGCCGTAGCGAATGCGGCCAGCACGACGACGGCCCGGTGACGCCCGGTCTGTGGCATCGGCCCTCCCATGATCGGCTGTCCGAAGACTAACAGCGCCGTCACCGCTCGGCGTTCTCAGTCGCCGGCGGACAGTTCCGACCGGATCGCGGCGGTCAGTCTCCGGTATCTGTCCGTATCGGGGTCGAGGTGCCAGGCGTTACGGCCGGCCCGCGGCAGCCCGCGGGCCTTGAGCGGAGACACCGTCGGGCGGTAGGAGGCGCTCAGGGAGAGGCCGGGGACCACGTGCACCAGGTCGGGGGCCAGCCCGACAGGCATCCCCGACACCGCTTCGCCCAGGTCGGCCGCGGTCACGGTCATCCCCGGCCGCAGCGTGATCGCGGTGACGGCGAGCGTGCCGTCGGGCACCTCCAGCGGGTAGGTGACCGCGAGGTCCACCGCCGCAAGCGCCCCGATCGCGTCGGTGATGGGGGCCGGGAACGCCACGCCGCGACGGGTCCGGATGAGGCCGGAGCGGTTGCCGAGCAGCCAGAAATCGCCGTCGGCGTCGCGCCAGAACACGTACTCGGTGGAGATCCACACGTCGCCCGGGGCGAACAC
>CAYXOM010000481.1:0-4397 GCA_964466565.1 uncultured Mycobacterium sp. | reverse complement strand
CCGCTCCGTGCAGACCCCAGAAGCGGCGCTGCCCGGACCACACCCAGCCGTCGCCGTCGCCCCGCACGATTGCCAAGGATAGGCGCCTGCCCGACCCTCTCTTAGACTTTGTTCAGACACCGTCCACCCCGACACCCGGAGGGCCCTCCCGACGTGACCGTTGACCTGGCCCACCCGTCGACGGAGCCGTCGGCGCGCTCGTCGGCGGCCGCCCCCGCCCACCCGTGGTGGTGGTTCGCCCACACCACCCCGGGCCGCATCCTGGCGATCGGGGCCGTCCTGGCCTTCCTGGGCATCCTGTCGGCGTTCGCCATCTCCTCGACCATCACCGAGCGCCAGCAGCAGCTGAGCCGGGTCCTCGACCGCACCGAGCCCCTGGCGTTCGCCGCCGGGCAGCTCTACACCACGCTGTCGGTGGCCGATGCCGCGGCCGCGACTGCCTTCATCGCCGGCATCGAGCCCCGCCCGGTGCGGCAGCGTTACGAGCAGGCCATCACCGACGCCGCGGTGGCGGTGACCCAGGCCTCCGGGGAGATCACCGATCCCCTGCTGGTCGACCTGCTCGGCCGGATCAACGCCCGGCTGGCCGTGTACACCGGCCTGATCGAGACCGCACGCACCAACAACCGGCTCGGCAACCCGGTCGGGTCCTCCTACCTGTCGGAGGCCTCCGCGCTGATGCAGCAGGAGATCCTGCCCGAGGCCCAGCTGCTGTACGAGCAGACCTCCGCGCGGGTCGACTCCGAGACCACCGCCTCGGCCGCCGTTCCGGCCCCGGTGATCGTCGTGGTCTCCGCCACGGTGCTGTTCGGCCTGTTCGCCCACCGGTGGCTGGCCCGGCGCACCAAGCGCCGGGTGAACCTCGGGCTGATCGCCGGCGGCCTGGCCATCGCGGTGCTCATCGTCTGGGTCGGCACCGCCCTGGCGGTGTCCACCACCGGAACCCGGACGGCGAAGAACACCGCGGCGCAGTCGCTGAAGACGGCCACCGGCCTGGCCATCACGGCTCAGCAGGCCCGCGCGGACGAGACCCTCTCGCTGATCCGGCGCGGTGACGCCGACATCCGCAAGCAGTCCTACTACGACCGGGTCGACACGATGCGCACCCAGTTGCGGGATTACCTGGCCGGCGACGATGCGATCGCCCGCGAGCAACTCGCTGGCGCCGAGGCGCTGCTGGTGCGGTGGCGAGAGGCCGACGACCGGATCACCGAGTACATCCGGATCGGCGACTACCGGGCCGCCACGCAGGTGGCGCTGGGCACCGGACCCGGCGATGTGACGCCGGCCTTCGACGAGCTCAACGACGCGCTGACCGCGGGGATCGAGGCCAGCCGCTCGCAGTTGCGCGACGACATCGTCTCGGCCCGCCGGGTGCTGTCGGGTACGACGGTCGGCGGAGTCGCGCTCTCGGTCGGCGCCGCTCTGGCGGTCACGCTGGGTCTGTGGCCGCGGATGAGCGAGTACCGATGAGGGCGCTGGCGCTGGCGTGCGGCATCGTGGCGCTCGCCGGGTGCGCACCGGTCACCGGGACCGACGCCGGGGAGCCGGCCGCCGTGTTCCCCGCCCCGGCCGGGATGACCGAGACGGATCCGGCGGCGCCCGCCGGCGAGGACGCACCCACGGAGCAGGACTGCGACCCCACCGCGAGCCTGCGGCCGTTCCCCGATGCGGCGCAGGCGGACGCGGCGGTGGCCGCGATCCGCGAGCGCGGCCGGCTGATCGTCGGAACCGACGTCGGCAACAACCTGTTCTCGTTCCGGGAGCCGCGGACCGGCGACATCGCCGGTTTCGACATCGACATCGCCGGCGAGATCGCGCGGGACATCGTCGGCTCCTCCTCGGCGGTCGAGTACCGGATCCTGACGGAGACCGAACGCATCTCGGCTCTGCAGGACGGCTCGGTCGACGTCGTGGTCAAAACCATGACCGTCACCTGCCAGCGCCGCGAGCTGGTGAACTTCTCCACCGTCTATTTCGAGGCGCACCAGCGCATTCTGGTGCCGCGCTCCTCACCGATCACCGGGCCCGGCGACCTGTCCGGCAAGCGGGTGTGCGTGGCCCAGGGCAGCACCTCGGCGCGGCGGGTCGAACAGATCGACCCGCCGCCGGCGCTGTTCCCGGTGGTCACCTGGGCGGATTGCCTGGTCGCCCTGCAGCAGCGCGACATCGACGCCGTCAGCACCGACGACGCGATCCTGGCGGGACTGGCCGCCCAGGACCCCTCGTTGCACATCGTCGGGCCGGACATGGCCGACAATCCCTACGGGATCGGCATCAAGCTCGACGACACCGGGCTGGTCCGGTTCGTCAACGGAACGCTGGAGCGGATCCGCTCGGACGGCACCTGGGACCGGATCTACCGCAGATGGCTGACGGTACTCGGGCCCGCACCGGAACCGCCGCCCCCGAGGTACGCGGACTGATGCGCGAGGAAACCATCCCGCACGCCGACGTCGGCACCCAGCCGGCGGCTCTGTCCGAACTCGGGGGGACGGACTCGGCGGCCACCCTGCGCCCGATGGCCACCCAGGCCGTCTACCGGCCACCCCTCGCCGACGAGGACGACGACGAGCCCCTGACCGCGGCCGAACCCACCGAGCGGCAGACCGCGGCGGTCCGGGCCGCCTCGGCGCGACGGCTGGGCGGGGGCCTGGTGGAGATCGAGCGGGTGCCGGAGACCGACCCGCTGGCGGCCATGATGATCGACCCGGTCGTGGCCGAGTCCAAACGGTTCTGCTGGAACTGCGGCCGGCCGGTCGGCAGGTCGGGCGACGGCGGCCCGGGAGCCTCGGAGGGCACCTGCCCGCAGTGCGGCAGCGAGTTCTCCTTCCTGCCGCAGTTGCGTCCCGGGGAGGTGGTGGCCGACCAGTACGAGATCAAGGGCTGCGTCGCGCACGGCGGACTGGGCTGGGTCTACCTGGCGGTGGACCGCAACGTCAACGAGCGCCCCGTGGTGCTCAAGGGCCTGGTGCACTCCGGCGACGCCGAGGCCCAGGCCATCGCCATGGCCGAACGCCAGTTCCTGGCCGAGGTGGCACACCCCTCGATCGTCAAGATCTTCAACTTCGTCGAGCATCCCGGCGCCGGCGGAGAGCCGGTCGGCTACATCGTCATGGAGTACGTCGGCGGCAAGTCCCTCAAACTGCCTCGGGGGATGAAACTTCCGGTCGCCGAAGCCATCGCCTACATGCTGGAGATCCTGCCCGCGCTGGGCTACCTGCACTCGATCGGCCTGTGCTACAACGACCTCAAACCGGAGAACATCATGGTGACCGAGGAGCAGCTGAAGCTGATCGACCTCGGCGCGGTGTCCCGGATCAAGTCGTTCGGGTACCTCTACGGCACCCCCGGCTACCAGGCTCCGGAGATCGTGCAGACCGGGCCAACCGTGGCCACCGACATCCACACGGTCGGCCGCACGCTGGCGGCGCTGACCCTGCGCCTGCGAACCCGCAACGGCCGCTACGCCGACGGCCTGCCCGAGGACGACCCGGTGCTGCTGCGCTACGACTCCTTCGCCCGGCTGCTGCGCCGGGCGATCGACCCGGACCCACGGCGGCGGTTCTCCAGCGCCGAGGAGATGTCGGCGCAGTTGCTCGGTGTGCTGCGCGAGGTGGTGGCGGCCGACACCGGGCTCCCGCGGCCCGGCTTGTCGACGGTCTTCACCCGGACCAGGGCCACTTTCGGGGTGGACCTGCTCGTGGCGCACACCGACGTCTACCTCGACGGCCTGACCCACTCCGAGAGACTCACCGCTCCGGAGATCGTGACCGCGCTCCCGGTGCCTCTGGTGGACCCCACCGACGTCGCCGCCGGGGTCCTCTCGGCCACCGTGCTCTCCCAGCCAGTGCAGACCCTGGACTCGCTGCGGGCGGCGCGCCACGACAG
Organism: uncultured Mycobacterium sp.; assembly: GCA_964466565.1. Classification (GTDB taxonomy): domain Bacteria; phylum Actinomycetota; class Actinomycetes; order Mycobacteriales; family Mycobacteriaceae; genus Mycobacterium. Next base: position 506 of record CAYXOM010000481.1, on the reverse strand, counting down.
CCTGGACTCCGACGGGCTCGATCTGAGCGCATCGGTGGAGCTCCCGCTGATGGAGGTCCGCGCGCTGCTCGACCTCGGCGACGTCGCCAAAGCGAACCGCAAGCTGGAGGCCCTCGCGGAGCGAGTGGGATGGCGCTGGCGGCTGGTCTGGTTCAAGGCGGTCGCCGAGCTGCTGAGCAGCGACTTCGACTCGGCTCGACAGCATTTCACCGAGGTGCTCGACTCTTTTCCCGGCGAGCTGGCGCCCAAACTGGCGCTCGCGGCGACCGCCGAACTGGCGGCCACCGCCGAGGAGCGCCCGTTTTACGAGGCGGTGTGGCACACCGACAACAGCATCATCTCGGCCGGTTTCGGCCTGGCCCGGGCGCAGTCGGTGGAGGGCGAGCGCGAGGCCGCCGTCGTCACCCTCGACGAGGTGCCGGTCGGGTCGCGCCACTTCGGCACCGCCCGGCTGACCAGCGTGGTGACCCTGCTCTCGGGCCGGACCGCCCACGAGCTCACCGAGG
>CAYXOM010000480.1:0-7578 GCA_964466565.1 uncultured Mycobacterium sp. | reverse complement strand
GTGCCGCCCCCCCGACCCGTCCCGCCGCCCTCGGCGCCGGCCGCCCTCGGCGATTCCGCCCGCAGCGCCCTGCCCGGGGTCGCAGGCCTGGCCGCGTTGGCGGGTCTGGGCGGATACATCGGCTACCGCCAGGCCAAGGCGGGCTTCGCGCTTCGGGCCGCCGGCACGGCGAGGTTCCTGCGGTGAGCTCTGACCCTGCTGCGGCGGCGGGCGGGCGTTGAGATGCCTGCGTCCCGGCGGGTGACCGATGCGGTCGCCGAGGTCATCGCACTGGCTCCGTCGCGGGGTGCGGTGTCGCTGGATCTCCTGGTGGCGGCGGTCGGCGCCGACCGCGGCCGGCCGATCGAGGTCAGCACCGGCGAACTCCCGGCGGGGGTCTCCGGGCAGTGGCGCCAGTATCCCGACCGCGACGAGTTCGTCATCGGGCAGTGCCTGCCGACGGTGGAGCGCACCGTGGCCCACGAGTTGGGTCATCTGGTACTCGGCCACGAAGGTATGCCGGTGGCCGAACTGGCCCGCCGTACCGCGGAGGTCGCCGGCGACGACCTGATCAGCTACATGCTCCACCAGCGCACCGGGTGCATGGGTCCGGCCGGCGATGCGGCCGAGCAGGAGGCCGAGGATTTCGCCGCCCTGCTGCTCTACCGCCTTGGCCGGCTGCCCAGCGATCGGGCGTCGATCGTGGCGGTGCGACTCGGAGAGGCCTTCGGTTGACAGTCTGGGGGATCGCCGGCCTGCTCGCGCTGGCCACCGGTCTGCGGATCGGCTGGGCGCTGGTGCATCGCCAGTCCCTGGTCAGCGGTGCGATGCTGCTCGCCCTGGTCTCCTTCACGGTGCTCACCGCACTGAACTGGACGCCGCTGAGCCGACTGATGGACGAGGTTGTGGGCAGACCCAACAGTGCCGGGGCGTCGAGCCAACTGGCGCTCATCGGATCGGCGGCGGGCAGCGCCGTGATGATCACCGCGGTGGCCAGCACCCGGCCCACTTCCGTCAGCCGGCGCCTGGCGGCCGGGCAGTACGGCCTGGCCGCCCTGGTCGCCGTGGTCACCGTGGCGCTGTTCGCGACCGGGCCCCGCAGTCCCCAGGTGCCGCCCCGCGACTTCCTGGCCGCCGCAGAACCGGCCGTCGCCGGGTTGCTGCCGCTGCTCTACGCGGTGCTTGCGATGACCATGGTGTCGTGGTGCGGGGTGCGGCTGGCCGATCCCACCCGGCGGGGACGCGCGCTGTTCGTCTTCAGTCTCGGCACCGCCATGCTCGCCGCCGCCGCCGCGGTCTTCCTGCTGCAGGCGGCCAGTGGCGCCGGACCGCCCGGCGCGGGCGCGGTGCTGATGCTCGGCGCGCTGGCCGTCGTCGGGGTGGGGTCGCTGCTGCCCCTGGTGGAGGATTGGGTGACCGCCCGCCGCGAGCTGGCACTGATCGAGCCGCTGCGGCTCGAGATGGATCGGCGACACCCGGATGCCGGTATCGGTGTTCGTCCCCGTGGGCCGCTGGCCTTCCGGGTGGCTGAACGGCTCTCGGTGATCTCCGATGGGCTCTATCTGGAAGCTACCGCGGCACAGCCGGTCTCCGGTGATCGGCTTGCCGCAAAGCCGGGCCCGCCGCCCGGCATCGGAGCAGCCGAACAGGCGGACGCGATCGCGCGGTGGCTGCTCGCCGGCGGCGGGGCCCCAGCGGCCTTCCCGGGATCGGAATGGCTACGGCAGCCCGCGGGATGCTCGGACCGTGACTGGATTCTGCAGATTGCCCGCCGGTATCGCGACCTCGCCCCGACCTGCGGGTAGGCCGTCAGGAGTCGAGATGCTCGGCTCGCCGCAACTCGTCGACGGTCTCCACCAGGCGCTGCTGGGCTTCCGGCGACAATCCGACCGTCCTCGCGGCGATCCGGCGCACGCCCTCGTCGCGCATTTGCGCCAGCCAGGCCAGCTCGCGGTCCATCTTCTCGTAGTAGGCGTCGTCGGTGAAGTAGTCCGTCTTGATCCGGAAGAAGTTGGCGAGCGCGGTCATCGTCGCCGCCGACGGGTTGGTGCGGTTGCCGGAGCGGAGCTGGGAGAGGTACGGCGCCGACATCGTGATCCCCTCGGCCTTGAGCGCCGCGATCACCTCGGCGGAGGTGTGTGGGCCGCGGCCGGGCGGGTACACCGTCTCAAACAGCCGATTCAGACGTGCGGCGAACGTCGTACTCATATCCAACCTCCTTCAAGCATGCCCGGACAGCCCACGGCCGCTCGTTTGCTGCGAAGCTTACCGGCGGCGCCTGCCGGTGAATGTCCGCAACACCTGAGAATACGCCGTCAAATGTCGGGGCGAGGATCAGGCAAACTGGGCAGACGGTCGTGGATCCGCAGCGTTCAGGATATCACCTGAGACCGCAGGCATGAGCAACGCCATCGCCACTCCCGATCCGCAAATCCAAGGGCGGCGATTGAACCCGGGAGCAACGGACCGCTGAGCCCTTGGGATAACGGGGAGGGCCCCGGTCGCACCCGCTACCGGATGTTGCTGCCCCGCACTAGGCGGCCAGCAGCATCGCCAGGATCGCGGTATCCGGATGGCTGATCGGGTCGACCCCGACCCGGCTCACCATCGAAGTCACCGTGCCGTCGGCCTCGGCCTCCACCCAGGCGGCGCGATGTTCGAGGCCGAGGTGCGGCAGGCCGGGAAGGAGCACGCAGCCCGACGCGGCACCTGAGCACTCCGGCAGCGACGGCGTGGTCTCCGACGGCGGGTGCAGCATCAGCAGCGCGGGCGGCTGGCGGTCGGCGAAGTGTCCCGGCTCGACCGCCTCGTCGCCCACGACGGTTCCCGCGGCCAGCACCAGGCCCACCGTGCCGGGCTGCGGCGATTCCGGCAGCTCCTCGCGAGCGCCGAAAATGGTGGTGGTCGAGAGCAGCCCGGGCACGGAGGCGACCCGGACGGTGACCATCAGCAGCTGGGCCCACTCCTTGGTGGAGTTCGGCCAGCGGCCGGACACGACGAATCCCCTGAGGCAGCCCCGCGAATGAAACGGGGCGATCTCGACGGCGCGCCCCCAGCTGTTCTCCATCTGGCCTCCGCGAAGACATGTGCCGTCACTATGGGCCACCGCGGAGCCGACACGCAAGGGGACACGAGTGCCAGCGGGGCGAAGAGCCGGCGCGGCGCCGACCCGTCAGAGGATCAGGCCGGGTGTCGCCGAGGTCGCCGCCGAGAAGCGGTTCTGGACGTCCTGCCAGTTCACCACGTTCCAGAAAGCCTTCACGTAGTCGGCCTTGACGTTCTTGTACTGCAGGTAGAAGGCGTGTTCCCACATGTCGACCTGAAGCAGCGGGATCACTCCCAGCGGGACGTTGGCCTGCTGGTCGTAGAGCTGGAACGTGAGCAGCTTCTTCCCGAGGCTGTCGTAGCCGAGCACCGCCCAGCCGGAGCCCTGAAGGCCGTTGGCGGCGGCGGTGAACTGCGCGCGGAACTTGTCGAAGGAGCCGAAGGCGTCGTCGACGGCGGCTGAGAGTTCCCCGGTGGGCTTGTCGCCGCCGTTCGGAGAGAGGTTCTTCCACCAGATCGAGTGGTTCACGTGGCCGCCGAGATGAAAGGCGAGGTTCTTCTCGTTGAGCAGGATCGCGCCGTGGTCGTCGTCGGCGCGTGCCTTCTGCAGCGCGGCCACCGCGTCGTTGGCTCCCTTGACATAGGCCGCGTGGTGCTTGCTGTGGTGCAGCTCGTTGATCTGCCCGGAGATGTGCGGCTCGAGAGCGCCGTAATCCCAGTCCAGGTCGGGCAACGTGTAGTCGGCCACGGGGTTCCTTTCACACACGGTCGGGGTCGAAGACGCGGACATCGTCAACCATGGTGGATCACCGTGCCCACCGCAAGGACGCCGGAGTCGCCGGGGACCGGTCCGGTGCGCTCAGACCAACACGAGAAGGGCGAGCACTCCCAACAGAACCACGGCGATCGCGCCCGCCCGAATCGCGGCCACCAGGTAGGCCCGGCTGCAGGCCGTCCGCGCGTACCAGGGTGAGTCCCGCGCCGGTTCGATCGAGTGCGCCGCCATCCCAGCCCTCCGTAGCATCCGTCTGGCCAGTGAACTATGTCACAACCCGCGGACGCGACGATAGCGAGTGCCCGCACCCGGCTCAGAAAGTGCCCGCCCGCGGCCGCCTCCGGCGGGGCGATGGGCCCCGCCGGAGGGTCCCGCCGCCCCCGGCGTGTCCCCCGGCGCGTCGGCACGGCCCGGATGCGCCCGCCGCCCTGCCGTGAGTTCGCTGAGAGATCCTCGGTCGAACCCGGTGCCTCCGGGTTCCGGTGGTTGTCCACAGGCCCCACTCCGGAAAGAGCGAGGCATTAGGCTAGTTCAGAACACTCGGTGCGCCCTACGCACTGCCGGCCTGTGGATGAGTCTGTGGAAACTTCGGGCCCCCGTCCGTTGCTGGCCCGACGAGGGCTCCGGTCTGGCACGCGGTGCCGCAACACCGGGTCGTCCCGGGCCAACGTCGCCGGTGCCGTCGGCTGGGAGGGCCGTAGGCTGATCGGCGTGATTCAACAGTGTTCCCGGTGCGGGACACGGTGGAACGTCCGCGACCGCGAGCGCCAGTGGTGTCCGCGGTGCCGCGGCGCACTGCTGGCCCCCGGGCAGGTCCCCCGGGCCGACGCGGCCCGGCCGGGGCCGCGGCTGCCGCCGGAGGGATTCCGCTGGATCGCGGTTCGCCCGGGACCGCCGCCGCCTCCGCCGCGGCGCCGCCCGCCATTGGGGCCGACCCCCCGGTACACCACCATCCCACGCTGGAGCCTGGCCGACCCGCCGCCTGCGGCAGCCCGGTCCGGGGATCTGGCCGGTGCCCGCAGCGCCTCGGTCACCGTGGTGCGGGCCACCCTGATCGCCGCCGGCGCGGTCTTCGCCGTCGCTGCCAGCGTGCACCTGATGCGCTATCTGCTCCTGCTGGTCAACCGCACCACGCTATTGTCCCCGTTGCTCGCGAACGGCGTTCTGCTGCTGGGTGTTCTGGCTGCCCTTGCCGCCCTCGCCGCTGTCGTCGCGACCGCCGCGGTGACGACGTCGTGGCTGGTAGCCCGCCGCGCCGAGGCGTACGGCAGGGTCGGCGGCTCCGACCCCCGGCCGGCCTGGTCGCTGTGGGTGGGCTGCATGGTTCCGGTTCTCAATTTGGTGTGGGCGCCGGTTTTCGTCATCGAACTGGCCCATCTCGAAGGCAGCCGCGGGCGCCTGCGCGGATCGATCATCGCCTGGTGGCTGGCCTGGGTCGCGGCCACCGCGCTGTGCCTGTGGACCTTCCGGACCGGCTCGGCAACCGAACCCCAGGCCGTCGCGGACAACACGGTCGCGGTGATCATCGCCTACCTCGCCGGGCTTGTCGTTCTGGTCCTGCTCTGGCGTGTGCTCAACGGATTCGAGGGGCCGGCGGCCGTCGGCCTGGGCCGGCGCTGGGTCGTCGTCGACAAGCACGGGGAGCACCCCGGCGGGGACAAAGCCGCGGCCGACACCCACCCGGTTGAATCCCGCGACACCGAACCGGCAGCATAGAGCCATGACGCCGGAGGCAGGGCACCCGTTCGTGGTGGCACACCGGGGCGCCTCGGCCGACCGGCCCGAGCACACCCTGGCCGCCTACGATCTCGCGCTGCAGGAGGGGGCCGACGGCGTCGAGTGCGATGTCCGGCTGACCCGCGACGGGCATCTGGTGTGTGTGCACGACCGCCGGGTGGACCGCACGTCGACGGGCAGCGGCGTCGTCAGCGAACTGAGCCTGGAGCAGTTGCGCTCGCTGGACTGGGGGGCCTGGCACAACAGCCGCCGCGTCGACGCCTCAACCGGACACTCGGGTCTGCTGACCCTCGACGAGCTGGTCCGGCTGGTCCTGGACTGGAGCCGGCCGGTCAAGCTCTTCATCGAGACCAAGCACCCGGTGCGCTACGGCGCACTGGTCGAGAGCAAGGTCCTGGCGCTGCTGCATCGGTACGGGATCGCCTCGCCCGCCTCGGCGGACCGGTCACGGGCGGTGGTGATGTCCTTCTCGGCCGCCGCGGTCTGGCGGGTCAGGCGCGCCGCCCCCATGCTGCCCACCGTGCTGCTGGGCGAGACGTCCCGCTTTCTGGGCGGTGGCGCGGCCCACACCGTCGGGGCCACGGCTGTCGGACCCTCGATCGCCACCCTGCGCGAGCACCCGGAGTTGGTCGACCGGGCCGCCGCCGGCGGCCGGGCGATGTACTGCTGGACCGTCGACCACTACGAGGACATCGAGTACTGCCGCGATCTCGGCGTCGGCTGGATCGCCACCAATCACCCCGCCCGCACCCGGGCGTGGCTGCACAACGGGTTGACCGGCGCGGGGCCGGATCGCTCCGACAAGTCGCGGTAGCCCTCAGGGCTGGGTGTCGAAGACCAGCTGGGGGACCGCCGAGTCGGTCCGCAGCGCGCCGAACAGTTCCCCGGCGGCCTGCTCGTCCCAGAGCACGACGTTCCCGGAGTCGTTGAGGGCGAACGCGCCGATCGGAACGGTCAGGGTGACGGCCGGTCCGCGAAGCGCCCAGCCAAGCAGCCCGAGATCCCAGACGTGGGCGCCGCGGTCGACGGTCAGCGCCGCCACGACCGCCCGCGGCAGGGCGTACCAGCGCCAGGGGTTGAGCCACACCGCCGGTTCCGCGGCCCGACGGACCAGCGCCGACATCACCTCGCGCTGGTGGGGCATCCGGTCGACGTCGGCGCGCCCGCTCGCGCGGGTTCGCGCGTACCCCAGCGCGGCCGGCCCACGGAGCTGCTGGCAACCGGCCGGCAGATCGATCCCGGCCAGCGGATCGGTGATCGCCTCGACGAGACAGATCTGCACGCCGCCGACGGCATCGACGATCCGTGCGAATCCGGCGAAACCGATCTCCGCGTAGTGGTCGAGCCGGAGCCCGGTGGCCTCCTCGACGGTGCGGGCCAGCAACGGTGCGCCGCCGAGGGTGAAGGCGACGTTGATCTTGTCCCTTCCCCAGCCCGGGATGTTCACGTAGGAGTCCCGCGGGATGGAGACCACCGTCGCCGGCTCGGAAGATTCCAGCCCGGGGACGTGCACCAGCAGCAGCGTGTCGGACCGGCTGGCGCCGAGGTCACCGCCGGTTGACAGCGACGCCTGCTGCTCGGGGGTGAGCTCGGCACGGCTGTCCGAGCCGACCAGCAGCCAGTTGGTGCCGCTGCCGCCCGCCGGTCGGCCGGGATAGGCGGTGAGGACGGTGGCGCGCTGTAGTTTCGTCTCGACCCAGAGCGAGACGCCGACGAGCGCGGCGGCTGAGGCCAGGACGAGGACCGCCACTGTCCGCAGCCAGCGCCCGCGCCCGACCCGGCCGGTTGCGGTGCGAGCCGTTGGTTTCGAAGGGCGCCGTGCACGGGTCGGCGAGGGGGACGGGGCGCGGGTGCGGGGTTGCGCCGGGACGCGGGTGCTGGGTTGCGCCGGGATGCGGGTGCGCCGGGGCACCGGCGGTCCCGCCGGCGGTGCGGGCGGGGCGGGTTGCGCGGGAAACCAGGGCGGTGCGCACGTTTCGTCCCGCACGCGGGCGAGCGGAGCCGTCGTATCGGCCGGTGCCGCCGGGCGCCGCGCCGGCGAG
>CAYXOM010000479.1:0-2412 GCA_964466565.1 uncultured Mycobacterium sp. | reverse complement strand
GGGGGGGGGGGGGCCCCAAAAGGGTGGCCAGGCCTCGCTCAAGAGTCGTCAGGAGTCGCCGGGGAGTCGCTCAAGAGTCGCTCAAGAGTCGCTCGAAGGCGGGAGATGAACACTTGTATTAGCGGCGCCGCCCGGGCAACCCGAACTCCGGCAACCGGAACTCCGGCAGCCGGATTGCCGGCAGCAGCACGCGCGGGCGGCGACACCGCACCGCCGCGGTGATCACCCCGCTGCCGTAGGCGGCGTCCTCGACAAGCCGCAGCGTCAGGTAGCGGGGCAGGTCGAGGTCCGGACGGCGGGTCAGCCACTCTCGGACGATCGGCAGCAGCATGGCCGCCGCCGCCATCCGCGCCCTGGGTGCCCGTGGCGTCCAGGTCAGCAGCAGCCAGCCCACCGGCCACCATTCCCGGCGCAGTAGGTGACCGGTTGCCGCGAAGTCGGCGGCGAGACCCTTTCCCACCACCACCGGCGCCAGCAGCGGATCCGCCGCCGACGCGTGCAACCGGCGCGCCAGCAGCGCACAGGCCGCTGCGGCCGTCCCGGCCGCGGCGGCGGCCCGACGGGCGGCGGGCGCCCCGGGAGCGAGAGCCGCAACCACAAGCGCCAGGTTCCAGGCCGAGACCCGGGCCGGGGTCAGCCGACCCGGGTGTCGCCGGTCCAGTTCAGCCGCCGAGAAACCGTAGTCGCCGATTCGGCCCGCCCAGGCCGCAGCGGTCGGCCGCATCCGGTGACGCACCGCGACCGCCGGTTCGTAGCGCACCGCCCGGCCGGCGTCGGCTAACCGCCAGATCAGGTCCACGTCCTCGCCCAGCCGTAATGCCTCGTCGAACGGCAGTGCGGCGGCGTCCGCACGGCGCATCAGCAACGCCGCCGCCGGCAGATACCCCAGTGGCGCTCCCGGCACGACCAGTTCGCGGCGGGGTCCCATGTCCAGCGACGAACGGGCAGCCTGATAGCGCGCAACCGCGTCCGGGTTCGGGCCGGCGGACCGGGCCAGCACACGCGGGGCGACCGCCGCCACCCGAGGATCGTCGAAATGGCCGACGAGGCCGTCCAGCCAACCGGGGGAGACCTCGATATCGGAATCGACGAATGCCACCAGCGGGGCGGCCGTCGCGGCAAATCCGGTATTCCGGGCGGCCGCCGGCCCGCGGTTGACGTGGTGGCGCAGCAGGGTCGCGCCACGAGCGACGGCGATCTCCGCGACCGCGGGGTCAGGTGATGCGTCGTCGACGACGATGATCGGCACCCCCGGCGAGTGCGTGAGCAGCGAGTCCAGGCAGGCCGCGAGTGCCGTCGGATCGCCGAACGCCGGCACCACGATCTCCACGGTTCCGGCCGCCACCGGCCGGCAGCGCGCCACTGGGTGCGCTATGCCCCGGTCGAGCAGCAGCGCGGCCATCGACGCCTCCACCCCGGGCCCGGGCGCCACCCCGGACGGTCCGGCCGCGTGCAACCGTCGGACGAAGGCCCGCCCGGCGGGGGCGATCCGCAACAGAGCCCAGGGCGCCCCGCCCAGCAGCACCGCACCGCCACGCCACATCAGCACGCGGTCGTCCCAGGCGACGAGGGCTGGCCCGGCCATCGGGTCAGCATTCCAAACCGGCGCGAGACATACCATCGGCGGGTGGGCGCGCCGCGGAAGTTGGGGGACGCCAGGTGGACGCAGGTCCACGGCACCGACCCCATGCTGCTCGTTCCCGTCGGATCCACCGAGCAGCACGGCCCGCACCTGCCGCTGGACACCGACACCCGCATCGCCGTCGCGGTGGCGGCGGCTGCGGCCGCCGCGATCGACGGCGCTCTGCTCGCCCCGGCGATCTGCTACGGCGCCTCCGGGGAACACCGCGGATTCGCGGGCACGGTCTCGATCGGTACCGCAGCGCTGGCGGCGGTGCTCACCGAATACGGCCGGTCGGCCTGCGACTGGGCGCGACGGTTGGTGTTCGTCAACGCTCACGGCGGGAACCTCGACGCGCTGCGCACGGCCGGCGGCCTGCTGCGGGTCGAGGGCCGCGACGTCGGCTGGATCGGCTGCGCCGTCGACGGTGCCGACCCGCATGCCGGTCACACCGAAACCGCATTGATGCTGCATCTGTCGCCGGGCGACGTCGACACCGCGAAGATCGGTCCCGGCTCCACCGCCGCGCTCGCCGACCTCATGCCCGCCTTACGCCGCGACGGGGTGGCGGCGGTGAGCCCCAGTGGGGTGCTGGGCGACCCCAGGGCCGCGACCCCTGCCGAAGGTGCTCGCATCCTCGCCGCGATGGTTCATGACTGCCTGCGGCGGGTGCGGGGATGGGATCCCGACGGCTCCGGGATGCTGCGTCGGTGACCGACGTCCTGATCGTCGGCGCTGGCAGCGCGGGATCCGTTCTGGCCGAGCGGCTCTCGGCTGATCCTGACTGCCGG
>CAYXOM010000478.1:0-4999 GCA_964466565.1 uncultured Mycobacterium sp. | reverse complement strand
GCGGTCGGCCTCGAGCAGGCCTGCGACGTCGTCGAGGTCGGCGGTGGCGGCCGCGGCGCTCACGTGCGCACCCCGCTGTACGCGTCGATCCGCTCGGTCACCCGCCCGACGATCTCCTCCACCGCCTCGGGGGTGCGCGCCTCGACGTTGAGCCGCAGCAGCGGCTCGGTGTTGGAGCTGCGCAGGTTGAACCAGGCGCCGTCGGACAGGTCGACGGTCACCCCGTCGAGCTGATCGAGGCAGACCGCACGCCCGTCGAACGCGCCGACGACCGCCGCCACGCACGCATCGGCGTCGATCACCCGGAAGTTGATCTCGCCGGAGGCCGCGTAGCGGGCGTAGCCGCCCATCAGCTCCGACAGCGGGCGCGGCTGCCCGCCGAGTGCGGCCAGCACGTGCAGCGCGGCCAGCATGCCCGAGTCCGCCCCCCAGAAGTCCCGGAAGTAGTAGTGCGCGGAGTGTTCGCCGCCGAAGATCGCCCCGGTCCGGGCCATCAGATCCTTGATGTAGGAGTGGCCGACCCGGCTGCGCACCGGGGTACCGCCGAGTTCGGCGACCAGTTCGGGCACCGCGCGCGAGGTGATCAGGTTGTGGATCACCATCGCGCCCGGCTCGCGGGCGAGTTCGCGCGCGGCCACCAGGGCGGTGACCGCCGACGGCGACACCGGCGCCCCCCGCTCGTCGACGACGAAGCAGCGGTCGGCGTCCCCGTCGAAGGCCAACCCGATGTCGGCTCTGCCGGCCACCACGTGCCGCTGCAGGTCCACCAGGTTGGCCGGCTCCAGCGGGTTGGCCTCGTGGTTGGGGAAGGACCCGTCGAGCTCGAAGTACAGCGGCATCAGGGTGATCCCCCCGATCCCGCCCAGCACCGCCGGCGCGGTGTGCCCGGCCATGCCGTTGCCGGCGTCGACGGCGACCCGCAGCGGCCGCAGCCCCGACAACCGGACCAGCGAGCGCAGGAAGTGCCCGTACTCGGCGAGTACGTCGGCGTCGCGGACCTCCCCCGGCGGCCCGGGGTGGGCGGGAACCCCGGCGATGACCTGCTCGCGGATGACGGCCAGCCCGGTGTCCTCGCCGACCGGCTTGGCGCCCGCCCGGCACAGCTTGATCCCGTTGTAGGCGGCGGGGTTGTGGCTGGCGGTGAACATCGCGCCGGGGCAGTCCAGCAGGCCGGAGGCGAAGTACAGCTCGTCGGTGGAGGCCAGCCCGATGCGAACCACGTCGAGGCCAAGGCCGGTCACCCCGGCGGCGAAGGCCGCCGCCAGCGCCGGTGACGAGTCGCGCATGTCGTGGCCGACGACTACCTGTGCGGCCCCGTTCTCGGAGTGGACCAGTCGCGCGAACGCCGCGCCGACCTCGGCGGCGAAGCCCGCGTCGAGTTCGGTGCCCACCAGACCGCGGACGTCGTAGGCCTTGATGACGCGGCGCACCACCTCCGCTGGTCTGGGCATAGCGCCCAGCCTAGTCGCTGGCCGGGGTCAGTCGGCCGGGTCCGGGAGCACCCGGAGATGCCCGCGGCGGCGGGGATTGGCGGCCGGCGCCGCGCCCGCGGCGGCGGGATGTGTGCCGCCGACCGGGTCGGCGAAGCCGGTCACCGGGCCGCCGGCGCCCTGACCGGCCACCCGGCCCTCGCGCACCGCGTCGGCAAGCGCCACCAGGTCGTCCTCGTCCGGGCTGATCGGCAGCGGGGCGGCATGGCGCACCAGGTCCCAGCCGCGCGGCGCGGTGATCCGCCCGGCGTGCCCCAGACACAGATCCCACGAATGCGGCTCCCGGGCGGTGGCCAGCGGACCGACCACCGCGGTGGAGTCGGCGTAGACGAAGGTCAGCGTGGCCACCGCGTACTGCGGACACCCGGGCCGGCTGCACCGGCGGGGAACATTCACGCCCGCGAGGTTATCCCGGGCAAATCGCCTCTCCCCGCCGGACACGCGCAGCCGCCGGACCGCCGATCCGAAACCGTTACGCTGCTGTTCCCATGGGTGATTCCCGCAGACCCCGCGGCGGCGGCCGCGGCCACGGCGGGTCGCGGCGCGGACGGGAGATGCGCGGCCCGCTGCTGCCGACCACGGTTCCGGGCTGGCGCAGCAGGGCGGAACGCTTCGACATGGCGGTACTGGAGGCCTACGAGCCGATCGAGCGGCGCTGGGAGAGCAGGCTCACCGACCTCGACGTGGCGGTGGACGAGATTCCGCGGATCTTTCCGCGCGACCCCGCGAGCGTGCAGTGGCCCCCGGAGGTGGTCGCCGACGGGCCGGTCGCGCTGGCGCGGCTGATCCCCGCCGGGGTGGACGTCCGGGGCGAGCCGACCCGAGCCCGTATCCTGCTGTTCCGCAAGCCGATCGAGCGGCGGGCCAAGGACTCCACCGACCTCGAGGACCTGCTGCGCGAGATCCTGGTGGCACAGGTGGCCACCTACCTGGGGGTCGAGCCGTCGGTCATCGACCCCGAGCTGGGCGAGGACTGACGCCTCAGAGGATGCCGCGCTTGAGGCGCCGGCGCTCGCGCTCGCTCAGCCCGCCCCAGATGCCGAAGCGTTCGTCGTTGGCCAGCGCGTACTCCAGGCAGGCGTCGCGCACCTCGCAGCCGGTGCAGATGCGCTTGGCCTCCCGGGTCGAGCCGCCCTTCTCCGGGAAGAAGGCCTCGGGGTCGGTCTGGGCGCACAGCGCACGCTCCTGCCATTCCTCGTCGGCCGGAGTCAGCATGGACGCCTCCACCGGGTCGGGCACCAAACTCAGGTGGGGGCGCACCGGAATCGCGGATGAATTTGCCGAAGGGGTCGAAATATGCGGCGCGCCGAGGGCACCGAGAAAGTGCTCATAGGACATGTCCGCCTCCTCACCTGTCATGCGTAAAAACGTCGTTGCGTCGCCCAATAAGAATTCGAACGTATGATCGAACGCGCCTCTCGCCCACCTATTTCGGCGAAAAGACCTGGAAATGACACAGGTGTGATTAGACATTGCTGGGATCGCACGGTCAAGGGATCGGAGAAAATAACTCAGCATTTTCTCCGGCAATTCCGGCGTGTCGCAATTGCGGCGTGTCAATGCGGAGACTCCGTTGTGACCGCGGGCGGCCGCACCGCCTAATGTCGGTCGGTGTGAAGGTCACCGTTCTCGTCGGGGGCATCGGCGGCGCCCGGTTCCTGCTGGGCGTGCAGCATCTGCTGGGCCTCGGTCAGTTCGCCGCCACCCCCGAGGGCGGCCACGAACTGACCGCCACCCCCGAGGGCGGCCACGAACTGACCGCCGTCGTCAACGTCGGCGACGACGCGTGGATGTTCGGGGTGCGGATCTGCCCCGACCTGGACACCTGCATGTACACCCTCGGTGGCGGGATCGACCCGCAGCGGGGCTGGGGCCACCGCGACGAAACCTGGCACGCCAAGGAGGAACTGGCCGCCTACGGGGTGGCGCCGAACTGGTTCGGGCTGGGCGACCGCGACCTGGCCACGCACCTGGTGCGCAGCCAGATGCTGCGGGCCGGCTACCCGCTCTCGGCGGTGACCGCCGCGCTGTGTGACCGCTGGTCGCCCGGCGCGACCCTGTTGCCGGCCAGCGACGACCGCTGCGAGACGCACGTGGTGGTGACCGACCCCGACACCGGCGACCGCGCGGCCATCCACTTCCAGGAGTGGTGGGTGCGCCATCGTGCGCGCATCGAGACCCACAGCTTCGCCTTCGTCGGCGCGGAGTCGGCCACCGCGGGCCCGGGGGTGCGGGAGGCGATCGCCTCCGCCGACGTCGTCCTGCTGGCCCCGTCCAACCCGGTGGTCAGCATCGGGGCGATGCTGGCGGTGGGCGGGATTCGCGGCGCGTTGCGCTCCACCGCCGCCCCGGTGATCGGCTACTCGCCGATCGTCGGCGCCAAGCCGCTGCGCGGCATGGCCGACGACTGCCTGCGGGTGATCGGGGTGCCCAGCAGTCCCGAGGGGGTGGGCCGGCACTACGGCGCCCGCTCGGGCACCGGGCTGCTCGACCACTGGATGATCCACGAGACCGACGCCGCCGAGGTGCCCGGCGTGGGCGTGCTCGGGATCCCGCTGCTGATGACCGACCCGGAGGCGACCGCGGCGATGGTGCGCGCCGGACTCGAGGCGGCCGGGGTGCCCACGTGAGCGCCGACCACGGCAGCGCCGGCGAGGTGCGGATTCTGCCGGTCACCGGACTGGGCGAGTTCCGCCCGGGTGACGACCTGGCGGCGGCGATCGCCGTGGCCGCGCCGTGGTTGGCCGACGGCGACGTGGTGGTGGTCACCAGCAAGGTGGTGTCCAAGTGCGAGGGCCGCCTGGTTCCCGCCCCGTGCGACCCCGAAGAGCGCGACGCCCTGCGCCGCGCCCTGATCGACGACGAGGCGGTGCGGGTGCTGGCCCGCAAGGGCCGGACCCTGATTACCGAGAACCGCAACGGCCTCGTGCAGGCGGCCGCGGGCGTGGACGGATCCAACGTCGGAGCCGACGAACTCGCCCTGCTGCCCCGGGACCCCGACGCCAGCGCCGCGGCGCTGCGCACCGCGCTCGGCGAGCGCCTCGGCGTCGCGGTGGCGGTGCTGATCACCGACACCATGGGCCGGGCCTGGCGAACCGGCCAGACCGATGCGGCTATCGGGTCCTCGGGACTGACGGTGCTGCACGGCTACGCCGGCGCCCGCGACGGCCACGGCAACGAGCTGGTGGTCACCGAGGTGGCGGTGGCCGACGAGATCGCCGCGGCCGCCGACCTGGTCAAGGGCAAGCTCACCGCCGTCCCGGTGGCCGTGGTGCGCGGGCTGGCGATTTCCGACGACGGCTCGACCGCGGCCCGGCTGGTGCGCACGGGCGCCGAGGACCTGTTCTGGCTGGGCACCGCCGAGGCCGTCGACCTCGGCCGGCGCCAGGCCCAGCTGCTGCGCCGCTCGGTGCGCCGGTTCGGGCCGCAACCGGTGGCACCGGAGCTGATCGAGGACTCCGTCGCCGAGGCGCTGACCGCCCCGGCCCCCCACCACACCAGGCCGGTGC
>CAYXOM010000477.1:0-3582 GCA_964466565.1 uncultured Mycobacterium sp. | reverse complement strand
ACCAGCGCGGCGGCACGCCGGGCGCTCAGCGCGACTTCCCCTGGACCTCCAGCAACTTGGGCCGGACGTCGACCAGGTACACCCCGGCCGCGACGGCCGCGATCACCGGTCCCATGATCTGCAAGAGCAGGCACAACAGCGCCGAGACCCCCAGGATCACCAACCAGACCGGTTTGGTCAGCTTGTCCGCCGCGGGGTAGGCGTCGGTCCGCTGCATGGCCGCATGCACGAACGCGTAGATCGTGGCGATCAGCACCGCCCACCCGAGGACTGACAGCACGGCACCCGCCACACCCTGAAGCATCACAGCTCCAAGGGTAGGCGGGTGCCGGCCGTTACGTCGAATGACGCCTTACTTCTGGGTGACCTTCTTGCGGGCCGGGGCCTTGCGAACAGGGGTCTTCTTGGCCGCCGTCTTCTTGGCCGCCTTCTTCACCGGGGCCTTCCGGACCGCCTTGCCGACGGTCTTCTTGGCGGCCTTCTTGGCCGGCGCCTTGCGGGCGGTCGCCTTCTTGGCGGCCTTGCGGGCGGGCGCCTTCTTGGCGGTCAGCCGGGCGGGGGCCTTGGCGGCCGTTTTCGCCGGGGCCTTCTTGGCCGGCAGCGTGCCGACCAGCTTAGCGGCCCGCTCGCCCACGGCGCGGGTCTGTGCGGAGACGTTGCCGAGGGCCTCCTGGGTCAGCTCGACGGCCTGGTCGACGTAGTCCTCGACCCGGCCCGCGGCCTCACGGAACTCCGGCTGGCCCATCAGGCGCTCCAGCGCGGCCTCCCCGCGCACCACCAGGGTGTTGTATGCCTCGGTGGCGTCGGCGAAGAACTCCTCGGCAGCCTTGCGTAACTCCTCGCTGGTAAGCCGGTCGCCGAACCGGTCGCGCAGCTCCTCGGTGCGCTTGGGCAGCTCCTCCTGCAGACGTGTCAGCGCGGCGCGCCGGTCGTCCATCCGGTCTCCGGCGCCCTCGGCGCGCTCGCGCAGGGTGGCCAGGATCTCGTTGACGGTCGCCAGGGCCAGGTCCGCGGCGCCGACGGCGGCGAGCAGCGGAGCCTTGAGTTCCTCGACGGTGGGGTTCTCGGGCATGTGAATCTTTCCTTTCGGGTGTTGTTGTCGCGTGTCTTTTCTCGCCGGTTGATGGCGACTCGGTTGATCGGCTACGGGTTGCGCAGCTCCTCGCCCGTGGACTCGTTCTGCTGACGAAACGAGGTGTAGACATCGAGCAGGACGCGCTTCTGCCGATCGGTGATCGCCGCGTCGGCGGCGATCGCGTCGTGCACCGGCGTGGGTTCGGTGGGCTCGAGAATCCCGGCCCGCACGTAGAGCACCTCGGCCGAGAGCCGGAGCGCCTTGGCGATCTGGCCGAGAACCTCGGCCGAGGGTTTGCGCAGCCCGCGTTCGATCTGGCTCAGATACGGGTTGCTCACCCCCGCCCGCTCGGCCAACTGGCGCACCGAGACCTGGGCCGCCTCCCGCTGGGAGCGGATGAAGCCGCCGATGTCCTGCGCGGCGTTGCTCATCACGGCAGCGAGATCGCTCTCCTGTGCCATGCCCCGCTCCTTCGCGCGTACGAGTGTCGTGTGCATACGGGCAGCACTCTACGGGCGAGTGCTAACAATTGCAAGCATCTGCTAGCGCAGCTCAGAACAGTATTTGTGCGATCGAATAAATGATCAGGCCGGCCAGGGCGCCGACCACCGTGCCATTGATCCGAATGAACTGCAGATCGCGGCCGACATGCAGTTCGATCCGGCGGCTGGCCTCCTCGGCGTCCCAGCGTTCGATGGTGTCGGTGATGATCGTGGTGGCCTCCGAGCCGTACTGACCCACCAGGTGCTGGGCGCCGCGAACGATCCAGTTGTCGACCTTGTCGCGCAGTTCGACGTCGTCGCGCAGCGACTCGCCGATCCGCATCACCGAGTCGGCGATGCGGCCCCGCAACGCACTGGAGGGGTCGTCGACCCCGTCGAGCACCAGCCGCTTGAGGGTCTTCCACGCCGTCTCGGCCGCCCGGGTGACCTCGTCGCGCTCCATCAGCTGGTCCTTGATCGCCTCCGCGCGGGCGATGGTCTCCGGATCGGATTGCAGGTCCCCGGCGAACTCGAACAGGAAGCGGTTCGCCGACCGGCGCAGCTCGTGGTCGGGGTCGCGGCGGACCTTGTCGGTGAAGTCCATCAGCTCGCGGTGGATGCGGTCGCCGACGAGCTGGTCGACGAACCTCGGGGACCAGCTGGGCGAGTCGCGGGTGACGACCCGTTCGATGGTCTCGCCGGCCCCCAGCGACCACTCGAAGGCGCGATCGCACAGCAGCTGGATCAGCGCCTCCTGGCGGTTCTCCGCGAGCAGTTGCGACAGCACCCGCCCGACCGGCGGCCCCCACTGCGGTTCGGCCAGCCGCTTGACGATCGTGCGGTCGATGGCCTGCTGGATGTCCTCGTCGTTGAGCAGTTCCACCCCGACCCGCAACACGGTCGATGCCTCCCCGGCCACCCGCTCGGCGTGCTGCGGCTCGGCCAGCCACTTGCCCAAGCGGCTGGCCACCTCCGCGTCGCGCAGCTTGGTCTCCACCACCGCCGGGGACAGGAAGTTCTCCCGAACGAACGTCCCCAGCCCCTCCCCGAGCTGGTCCTTCTTCCGCTTGATGATGGCGGTGTGCGGGATCTTCAGACCCAGCGGGTGCCGGAACAGCGCGGTCACCGCGAACCAGTCGGCCAGAGCGCCGATCATTCCGGCCTCGGCCGCCGCCGCGGCATAGCCCAACCAGCGCGGACCGCCCTGGGACAGTCCCCAGCGGCAGGCCAGGAAGATGACCGTGGCGCCGATCAGGAAACCCAGCGCCACCGCCTTCATCTGCCGCAGGTTGCGCGCCCGGTCGGCGTCGGCCTCCGGATCGGCCGCGGCGAACGACTCGGCCAGCGAACTCCGGTGATGCCCCGGCAACTCCTCCAGGCGATGTTTGGTAGCCACGCCCCTATCATCCGCTATCTCCGCGGACCCGTGGGCCCCGGACGTGTTAGCTGTGACCGCTCGTCACAGCTCCGGCCGTCCCGGGCGCTAAACTCTGTGCGGTGTCCCGGCAGACCCGCCCCGTCGAGACGGCCCCGCCGAGGCCCGTGTCCAAGAACGACGGCCGCAAGCGCCGCTGGCACCAGCACAAGGTCGAGCGGCGCACCGAACTCGTCGACGGTGCCCTCGATGCCATCCGGCGCCGCGGCCGCGACGTCAGCATGGACGAGATCGCCACGGAGATCGGCGTCTCCAAGACCGTGCTCTACCGGTACTTCGTGGACAAGAACGACCTGACCACCGCGGTCATGATGCGGTTCACCCAGACCACCCTGATACCCAACATGGCCGGCGCGCTGTCGGCGGACCTCGACGGCTTCGACCTCACCCGGGAGGTCATCCGTGTCTACGTGGAGACGGTGGCCGCCGAGCCCGAGCCCTACCGGTTCGTGATGGCGAACTCCTCGGCGGGCAAGACCAAGGTGATCGCTGACTCCGAGCGGATCATCGCGCGGATGCTGGCGGTGATGCTGCGCCGGCGGATGCAGCGGGCCGGGATGGACACCGGCGGAGTCGAGCCGTGGGCGTTC
>CAYXOM010000476.1:0-6607 GCA_964466565.1 uncultured Mycobacterium sp. | reverse complement strand
GGGCACCGGCGCCGCGCTGGCGCCGGCGCCCCCGGTGGCCTTCGCGCCGTACGACCCCGCCACCGGCGACTACACCGGACCCGACGGTCAGCGCTACACCCACACCCCGCCGGTCGAGCCGGGCGAACAGGCCTGGCAGTCGATGCTGACCCCGGGTGGGTAGTCAGCCGCCGATCGCGCTCATCGGCCGGCCGGGCTGGACGAAACCGGGATCGTTGATCCCGTGCCCGGCGGCCTTGGCCCACATCGCATCCCGCCACGCGGCCTCGATCG
Source organism: uncultured Mycobacterium sp. (assembly GCA_964466565.1). GTDB lineage: Bacteria > Actinomycetota > Actinomycetes > Mycobacteriales > Mycobacteriaceae > Mycobacterium. The sequence goes on along the minus strand of CAYXOM010000476.1, from coordinate 6,334 downwards.
CGTCATCGACGGCCTCGTCGTCGGCCCCGCTGCGGAGCAGGCCGCGCAGGTCGGTCTCCTGCCGGGAGAACAGGCAGTTGCGGACCTGCCCGTCGGCGGTCAGCCGGGTGCGGTCGCAGTCGCCGCAGAACGGCCGGGTGACCGAGGCGATGACGCCGACCTTGTGCGGTCCGCCGTCGACGGTCCACAACTGCGCCGGTGCAGAGCCGCGGTGTTCGGGGTCGGGGGCCAGTGTCACGTGCTCGCCGAGTGCGGCCAGGACCTGGTCGGCGGTGATCATCGCCCCCCGGCTCCACTGGTGCCCGGCGTCCAGCGGCATCTGCTCGATGATCCGCAGCTGGTAGCCCTCCCGCACACAGAACCGCAGCAGGTCGACCGCGTCGGCCAGGCCACCGTCGGGGTGCAGGACGGCGTTGACCTTGATCGGGTTCAGCCCGGCCTCGCGGGCCGCGGCCAGTCCGGCCAGGACGTCCCCGAGCCGGTCCCGGCGCGTGATCTCGGCGAAACGAGTCCGGTCGAGGGTGTCCAGCGAGACGTTGACCCGGTCCAGGCCGGCGCGCGCGAGGTCGGCCGCCCGGCCGGCCAGTCCGATTCCGTTGGTCGTCATCGCGATGCCCGGGCGCGGTTCGAGCGCCGCCGTGGCGGCCACCACCTCGTCTAGGTTGGGGGCGACCAGGGGCTCGCCGCCGGTGAACCGGACGCTGGTGATGCCCAGCCGGGTCACCGCGATACCGATCACCCGGACCAGTTCGTCCGCGGTCAGCAGGTCGAGCTTCGGCAGCCACTTGAGGCCGTCGGCCGGCATGCAGTAGGTGCAGCGCAGGTTGCACCGGTCGGTCAGCGACACCCGAAGGTCGGTGGCGGCCCGGCCGTAGGTGTCGATCAGCGGCCCGGTCGCCGGGGCCGGCCCGCCCGCGGCGGGGACGACAGTGGGAAGCCCGAGGGTGACGACCGTCATCGGATCCTCACACCACCGCCAGCGGCAGGGAGCGGCCCGCGATGCTGCGGCGGTTCCGCGGCAGCGCGGCGGCGATCCGGCGCAGCTCCCGCGCCGAACTCGCCTCCGGCGCGTCCACGACCACCGGGACGCCGCGGTCGGCGGCGTCGCGCAGCGCGAGGTCGAGCGGGATCTGCCCGAGCAGCGGGGCACCGGCGTCGGCCGCCAGTTGGGCGCCGCCGCCGGAGCCGAACACCGCGGTGTGCGAGCCGCACTGCGCGCACTCGGTCGCCGACATGTTCTCGATCACCCCGGCCAGGTTGACCCCGGTCTCGGCCGCCATCCGGGCCACCCGGGTCGCGACCACCCGGGCCGTGCTCTGCGGCGTGGTCACCGCCAGCAGGGTGGTGTCGGGCAGTAACTGCAGCAGGGACAGCGTCGCATCTCCGGTGCCGGGCGGCAGGTCGACGAACAGCGCGTCGAGGTCCCCCCAGTAGGTGTCGGTGATGAACTGCTCCATCGCCTTGTGCAGCATCGGGCCGCGCCAGACGATCGGCTGCTCCTCGTTGACGAAGAAGCCGATCGACATCAGCGACACCCCGTGGGCGGGCACCGGCAGCATGAGCTCCCCCAGCACTACCGGAGCGCGGCGCACGCCGAGCAGGTGCGGGATCGAGTATCCCCACACGTCGGCATCCAGCAGGCCCACCCGTTTGCCGCCGGCGGCGAGAGCCGCCGCAAGGTTGGCGGCGACCGTGCTCTTGCCCACACCGCCCTTGCCGCTGGCGACGGCGTACACCGACGTGCCGTCCCCGCCCAGTCCGCTCAGCGCCTGGTTGCCGCGGGCCAGCGCCTCGGCCAGGTCGGCCCGCTCGCGGGCGGACATGGCGACGAGGTCGACCTCGACCGAACGCACGCCGGCCACCGATTCGACCGCCGTCTGCACCGCGGCCCGGATCTCCTCGTCCAGCGGGCAGGTCGGCGTGGTCAGGCGCAGCTGCACCCGGGTCCGGCCGGTGAACCCGGTGGAAACCTCCCCGACCATGCCCAACTCGCCCAGGGGCTTGCCGATCTCGGGATCGAGCACCGCCGCCGCGGCCGCCCGGATCACCTCTGAGTCAGCGCGCACGACCGCCTCAACTGTCGACGCGGAACGCCTTGCGGCGCGGCTTGACCGGGCGCATCAGGAACTCGGGCCGACGTTGCCCGCCGGGTCCCAGGGTCGGCCGGGCCTTGCTCAGCCACTCCCGGTAGACCTCCATCGAGCGGGCGGTGTCGACGTAGACGTCGCCGTACTGGTCGCCGCGGTGGGCCTTCTCCATAAGGACCTTCTGCAGCCAGCAGTGCATGCCCGAATGCGGGTCGGGCTGGACGCCGAAGGCCAGGTTCTGGTGCACCCCGGGGTCGTTCCACCAGATTCGCGAGGAGTCCGGGTCGTCGGAGTCGAAGGGCTCGATGCCGCCCCGATAGCGCAGCAGGAAGCTGTCCTCGCCGTCGGGATGGGTGATGTCCACCAGCCCCTGGGACCACCGGCTGCCCTCGGTGCCGAACAGCCGCCACCGGCCCATGTGGTGCGACAGCGCGCAGACGCCCGGGCGGATGCCCTCGGTCACCCACACCCGCGGCACCAGATACCCGATCGAGGTGTTGAGCCGCACCAGATCACCCGAGACCACCCCGTGGCGTTCGGCGTCGATCGGGTTGAGCCACAACGGATGCGAGTTGGACAGCTCGTTGAGGTATTTGGCGTTTCCCGAGCGGGTGTGGATCAGGGTGGGCAGCCGGAACGTGGGAACCAGCACCAGCTCGCCGCTGTCGAGGTCGATCTCGTGGCGGCCGACGTGCGAGCGGATGTAGCCGGGCGTGGCGTACTCCTCCCAGCCCCAGTCCCGCATGGTGGTGGAGTACACCTCGAGCTTGCGGCTCGGGGTGAGCCAGCCGAACACCTTGCTGCCGTCGTCCATCTGCACGCCGACCGCCCCGGCCTCGCCGATCAGCGGCGGCACCGACTCGTCGTCGGAGGGCTTGCGCAGCACACCGTTCGCGTCGGGGACCGCGTCGTCGAGTTCGGCCGCGGTGAGAGCCCGCTCGTCCATCCGGTAGACGTCCTTGGCGACCTCGACCACCCCGTAGCGGCGCATGTAGCCCAGCGGCGTCATGCCCTCGGCGGCGGCCTTCTCGGGCAGCCCGGGCACCCGGTTCTCGAAGATCCACTGGTAGTACTCGTCGACGGTGACCTTCTCGCCCGGCCGGTCCTTGGACTCGAAGTGCTGGCGGATGCCCAGGGAGCCGTCCGGGTCGATCCGCCAGGACAGCTCGAACCAGATCTCGTTCTCCTCCCAGACCTCGCCCGGGTTGGCGTCGCGGGTGTCGTCGAACGGCATGCCGAGGCGTTCCATGGCGACCCGGCGCACCGGCTGGCGGAACCCGAGCCACTTGGACGCCTGGGTCTCGTAGGACTGGGTGTCGTGGCGCTCGGTGGAATGTCCCACCGGCAGGATCAGGTCGGCGAACTCCGCGGTCTCCGACCAGGTGGGGGTCAGGGCGACGTGCAGTCCGACCTTCTCCGGATCACGCAGCGCCTTGAGCCAGGTGAACCCGTCGGGATAGGTCCAGATCGGGTTGAACACCCGGGAGAAGTACACCTCGAGCCGGCCCCGGCCCTCCTGCAGGAAATGCGGCAGCAGGATCGAGACCTCGTTGCAGCTCAGCGGGTACTCGCGCGGCCAGGACAGCTCGTTCCAGCTCTCCACCGGGGGTACTTCGGGCCCGTGCGGGATGAACTTCACCCAGCCGTTGGGGTTGGTCCCGCCGACCGTGCCGATCGAGCCGGTCAGGCCGAGCACGAACCACAGCGCCCGCGCCGCCTGCCAGCCGCCCAGGTTGCCGGCGGCCACCGACCGCCAGACGTGCCCGGCCAGCCGGTGGTCGCAGCCGGCCACCAGCCGCGCCATCTCCTCGATCTGCTCGACCTCGACCTGCGACTCGGCGGCGGCGAACTCGAAGGTGTACTGCGCGTAGTCGGCCTCCAGGGCGTCGAGGAAGGTCTCGTAGGTTCGCGGCGAACTCGGGTGGCGGTTCTCCAGGTAGGTCTCCCAGTTGTACCAGCGGCGCACGTAGTCGTGGTCGATCGACCGGGTGCGCAGCAGGTAGGAGGCGACCGACAGCAGAATGGCCGCCTCGCTGCCCGGCCACGGCGCCATCCAGACGTCGGCGTGCCCGGCGGTGTTGGACAGCCGGGGGTCGATCACGATCAGCTTGGCGCCGTTCTGCTTGGCCTCCATGATCCGCTGCGCGTGCGGGTTGAAATAGTGGCCCGTCTCCAGGTGGCTGGACATCAGCAGCATCACCTTGGCGTTGGCGTGATCGGGCGAGGGCCGGTCGTAACCGCCCCACAGCGTCATCCCCAGCCGAGCTCCCGAGGAGCAGACGTTGGTGTGGCTGTTGTGCCCGTCGACGCCCCAGGCCTGCAGCAGCCGCTCGACGAAGCCGTCCTCGCCGGGCCGGCCGACGTGGTACATCACCTCGTTGTTGCGTCCCTCGATGATCGCCGCGCGAATCCGCCCGGCGACGTCATCGAGGGCCTCGTCCCAGCTGATCCGCTCCCACTGGCCCGAACCGCGCGGGCCGGTGCGGCGCAGCGGGTGCAGGATGCGCTCGGGGTCGTTGAGCTGGTTGATGGTGGCCGGCCCCTTGGCGCAGTTGCGCCCGCGCGAGGCCGGGTGCACCGGGTTGCCCTCGACCTTCTTGACCGAGAGGTCCTCCTTGTCGACATAGGCCAGCAGGCCGCACGCCGACTCGCAGTTGAAGCAGGTGGTCGGGACCAGCATGTAGTTGCGCGTGACCTTGCGCGGGTGCGCCTTGGCGTCGTACTCGACGTAGTTGTCCCACTCGGAGACCGGCGGGTAGTTGCGCAGGTGCTCGTGGTTGCGGACCCCCGCCGTCGAGTGGGTCGCCTCGGTGTGGTCGTGGATGTCGGTCATCGGGTGGTCCCTCCGGTCGGATGTGGCGGTCTGGTCATGACAGCGGGACGTCCTGGCCGGCCCGGACGAAAACGGACTCGTAGCACAGCAGCGCGATCTGAACCGCCAGGCCGGCCGCGGCGAGGACGGCGACGAGGGTGCCGGCCCAGCCGAACCCGGCGACCACCGCCGCGGCGGCGGCCAGTGCCACCGCCCCGCCCCAGAACATCGGCGCGTAGCGGCCGTGGGTGATCATGTGCGCCGCGGCCGACGCGCCGGCCGAGGCGTGCTTGCCGCCGTACTCACCGAGCAGCATCAGCAGGTGCACCACGGTGGCGACGGTCAGGGCCACCCCGATCAGCCGGACCCCGGGGGCCGGGGTGCCGGCGAACAGCGCCGCGACGGCCAGTGCGCCCGCGCCCACCATCACCGCCTGGACGAGCAGGTGCCACAACAGCAGCGGCGACTGCCACAGGTCCCGGCCCTCGGCCTGGCCGAACAGGAACGCGGTGTAGCCGGCCACCCCGAACCCGGTGGGCAGGGCGAGCCAGGCCAGGATCTTGAGCAGGCCCGGCTGGGCCTCGAGGAGGCCGGTCTGCACGCCGATTCCGTAGAGCAGCCACAGCCCCGACACCGCCCCGAAGGCGGCCAATGCGTAGGAGCCGATCACCAGCCAGGACTTGAAATTCGACTTGGTCAGGATGTAGAAGAACCGTTCCGGGCGCTTGAGGTCCCAGACCAGCAGCGCACCGGTCAGCGCGGTTCCCAGCACGGCCAGCGCGGGGGCGACCACGGTGGTGAGGACGCCCAGGTCGACGCCGAGCAGCACCGCCAGGGCGGCCACGATCAGCGCCCCGCCGCCGAGGCCCTTGAGCCACAGGTAGGCGGTCACCCGCCAGCCCCACGGTCTGGGGTGGGCGGTGTTCATGGTGGTGCGGGCCCGGGTGATCGGGTCGGATTTGAGGTCCTCGGCCACCGCGAGCCGGTGCGGGTCGGGGGTGGAGAACATGTAGTTCTTGTCGACCGGGGCGGCCAGCGGGTCGAGCACCGCGCGGTCGGCGCCGAGATAGAACACGTTGGGCCCGGTGTTCTGCTCGGGCGAGCGCACGGTGACGGGGTTGGCGCTGATCAGTTTCGAGATCCCGCTCCTGGGGTCGTCGAGGTCGCCGACCCAGATCGAGTGGGTCGGGCAGACCACCACGCAGGCCGGCTCGAGGTTGTTGTCGATGCGGTGCGCACAGAAGTTGCACTTGGCCGCGGTGTGGTTGTCCTCGTCGATGTAGATGGCGTCGTACGGGCAGCCCTGCATGCAGCTCTTGCAGCCGATGCAGCGGGAGTTGTCGAAGTCGACGATGCCGTCCTCGCGCTTGAACAGCGCCTTGGTGGGACAGATGGTCACACAGGGCGCGTCGGTGCAGTGGTTGCACCGCATCAC
>CAYXOM010000475.1:0-3317 GCA_964466565.1 uncultured Mycobacterium sp. | reverse complement strand
GTGTCGCACCGGAGGCGGCGTCGTCCTACCTGCTGCCGCAGTTGCTCGGCCGGCAGAACGCGGCCTGGTTGCTGATGTCCTCGGAGTGGGTGGACGCCGCCGAGGCGCTGCGGATGGGCCTGGTGTGGAGACTCTGTGAGCCCGCCGCGCTGATGGGGGAGACCCTTCGGTATGCGGAGATCCTTGCCGGCCGGCCTCTGTCGAGTCTGATTGCGGTCAAGCAGAGCATGGTCGAACCGACCAGGGCCCAGATCGCTGCGGCCCGCGCGCGGGAGGACGGCTACTTCGCCGAGATGATGGGTGCCGCGGCCAACGCCGAGGCACTGGCACAGTTCGGCAGGGACCGCTCTAGCTGACCGCCGCCATCGGAGTGGCTGCAGACGCGGCGTCGACCAGGGCCTTGACGTTTCGCAGGCAGCGCCCGCAATCCAGGCCCGCCCCGCATGCCTTCGCCACCTGCTTGGACGTCGAGGCCCCCCGGGCCACGGCGTCGGTGATCGTCGTGCAGGTGGTGCCTGTGCAGAGGCAGACGTACATCCCGGGCGGGCCCTTTCCGGCGAAAACCCTCGCGAACTGATTTAGGTCAGACTAACCTAATTGAGGTCAGCCTACAACAGCACGGCCGAGCCCGCGGCGCTTACAGTGACACCCGACCGGTGATACCCGACCCGCCTGAACCGAGGAGAGAGAACGTGCAGGGTGACCCCGACGTGCTGAAGCTTCTCAACGAGCAGCTGACCAGCGAGCTGACCGCCATCAATCAGTACTTCCTGCACTCCAAGATGCAACAGAGCTGGGGGTTCACCGAGATCGCCAAACACACCCGGGCGGAGTCGTTCGAGGAGATGGTGCACGCCGAGCGGATCACCGACCGCATCCTGCTTCTCGACGGCCTGCCCAACTACCAGCGCATCGGCTCGCTGCGGATCGGGCAGACCCTGCGCGAGCAGTTCGAAAGCGATCTGGCCATCGAGCACGAGGTGCTCGCCCGGCTCAAGCCGGGCATCGTGATGTGCCGGGAGCGGCAGGATTCGACCTCCGCGGCCCTGTTCGAGGAGATTCTCGCCGACGAGGAGCAGCACATCGACTACCTCGAGACCCAACTGGCGCTGATGGACAAACTCGGCGAGGAGCTCTACTGCGCCCAGTGCGTCTCGCGCCCGCCGTCCTGAGCGCCGCCGCTCACCGCGCTGACGGTCCGACCGCGGTGCGCGGTGCGGCCAGCGGGGTGCGGGTGATCAGTGAGAGGTCGGTCAGGTCGTAGGCGGTCACGTGATCGTGGGACACCGCGAAGAGCACGTCGCCGATGCGCACGGTGCGCAGCACGTCGCCGTCGCCGGCCAGGGATCCGAGCACCTCGATCCCGGTCGGCGTGACGCGCAGCACCCGCAGGGTCTGGTCATACCGGTAGGCGCCGGTCTGCGGGTCGTAGCCGCTGGCCGCGACCGGGACCACCAGCAGGCCGTCTGCGGCCGTGTAGAGCAGGGCGTGGTGGTCGAACTGTGCCTGCGACCACGACCACTGCGCTGTCTCGTCGAGGAACTGCCGTTCGATCTCGATCGGCGCGCCGCCGCCGACGTCGAACAGCGACACGTGCAATCGGCTGTTCCAACTGCCCGGTTGCTGTTCCTGTCCGATGCCCATCAGCAGGCCCGGCCCGACCGGATGGAGATAGTTGGAGAAGCCCGGGATCACCAGCTCGCCGTCGAGCGAGGGTGCCCGGGGATCGGCGAGGTCGACGGCGAACAGCGGATCGGTCTGCAGGAAGGTGACCAGGTACCCCTTCCCGCCCGCGAAACGCACCGCATAGAGGTGTTCGCCGGGGGCCAGTCCGGTCAGGCTGCCGACGAGGTCCATCGTCTCGCCCTCGGTGTCGAGCACATACACGCCGCTGTCGCGCACGGTGGCCCAGGTGCCGCCGGCCCATTGCGAACTCCAGGTGTGGGTGGCCACCCGCAGATAGCCGTCGTGCTCGTCCATGGCGAACTGGTTGATCAGGGTGCCGGCGACCGTCCCGGAGGCCTGCCAGCCCACGGCGGTGCCGTCGACACCGAACCTGTCGATGCGGGTGTCGGTGGTGGCACCGGTGTCGGTGTAGCGGTCCACGCTGGTGGCCAGATACAGCGCGGCCGGGGTCATGTAGACGGTCGTGGCGCCGGGTGTGGTGAGACTGGCCACCGCGGAGTCGAACCCGCCCGAGGTGGTCGCCGAGTCGATTGACACCGCCGTGAGCAGTGCCGAATGAGCTTCGCCGCCCGGCCGCACGATCTGACCGGCGCCGGTGATCACGCCGAGGTCGACGAGATTGCCCTCGGGGTCCACCGCGTAGGCGTGTGGCAGCGACAGCGTGGTGATCTGGTCGCCGACCCGGGCCAGGTAGGCGTCCCAGGTTTCGTAAGTGCGGTAGGACACCACCGACGGGCCCGCCCATCGGTTGGAGGCGTGCAAGGACGGCTCCGCTCCTAGCGCGGCCGGCACCTCGGTGTAGAGCGGCTCCGGAGGCCGGACGCCGCGGTCGAGCACGACGTACACCGTGCCGTCGACAGCACGGGCGTCGCGGTACGCGCCGTCGAACACGGTCTGGGCGGCGACCACCGGGGCCGCACGGTCGGTGACGTCGTAGACGGTCACGGTGGTCTGCGGGTTCCAGTCCCGCCACGGCAGGCCCCGGCGCTGCGCCATCGGGTAACCCCCGTAGCCGGACTGGGTGATGACGGTCAACCGGTCGCCCGAGAGGAACTGGCCGATAACGAAACCGGGCAGGGCGCCGTGCGAGACGACGGTCGCGTCGGCGTCGAGAATCGTCAGCCCGCTGCGCCCGGCGATGTACACATACCGGCCGTCGGTCTCGACCAGATCGGCTTCGTCCACGCCGTCGACCTGGGTGTTGGTGTCCGAGGTGATTCCGTCGCGGCCGTCGCCCGCGGCGGTCATCGGCACCAGCGCCCCGTCGACCCACTTGTACCCGTAGTCGTACTGGGCCACGGTCTGCCCGTAGAGCGAGCCGAATTGCCGGGCGGCCAGTTCGAGCAGGTAGTCACGCAGCTGTTGCTCGGTCAGGTAGGGCGCATTCGCGGCGGTCTGCCCGGCGGACGTCGCCGAACCGGGTGGGGCGAGGAACCCGGCGAGGGCGCGCCGCACCAGCAGCATCGCTCCCTGCAGGAATTCGACCACCGGGCCGCCGGGCAACGTGTCAATCCAGCGCGAGGTCGAGTCGAGGAACCTGCCGACCGCGGCGGCGACGATGCCTCCGGGGGCGGCCGGGACCGCGGCGATGGGCGGGATCGCGGCGGGCAGCGTCGCCGCCGCGGCCGTGG
>CAYXOM010000474.1:0-5642 GCA_964466565.1 uncultured Mycobacterium sp. | reverse complement strand
GCCGCTCCCGTCGCAGCCGGTCCACCTCGGGCAGTTCCAGGGGAGCCAGCGTCCCGACCACCCGGGACAGCAGCAGATCGGCCAGTTCCGGGTTGCGGGCAAGGCACGGCCCGTGCAGATACGTCGCCACCACGCTGCCCTGCACCGCCCCGTCGACCCCGTCGCCGAGACGGTTGCCCGCCCCGGTCACCACGGCCGCCAGCGGTTGAGCGCCTGAACCCAGAACCGTTCCGCCGCGGTGGTTCTCGAACCCGGTCAGCGGCTCGGACAGCCCGTCGATCAGCGGGGTTGACACCACCTCGCCGATAGTCCGCTGCGGCTGCGGCGAGGTGGTGACGTCGAGCAGGCCGACGCCGTCGACCCGTTCGCCGGCCGAGGTCTCGTACCAGTGCCCCAGGACCTGGACCGCCGCGCAGATCGCCAGTACCGGCGCTCCGCGCGCCGCCGCGCGCTGCAGACCCGGATGGCGCAGCAGGTGTCTGGTGGCCAGCCGCTGCGCGTAGTCCTCCGCCCCGCCGAGGGTGTAGAGGTCCAGCGACTCCGGCACCGGCTCGGCGAGGGTGACCTCGACGATCCGGGCCGAAATCCCGCGCATCAGCAGACGCTGGCGCAGCACCACCGCGTTGCCGCCGTCGCCGTAGGTGCCCATGACGTCGGGCAGCACCAGTCCGATCCCTACCGGCTCAGTCACGGTGGCGCTCCAGGGCCCGCTGCAGGTGCAGGAAGGCGGTGTAGTTGGCGACGACCTCGACGTGGCCCGGCGGGCAGGACCGGATCGCCCGGACGGTGTCGTGCATCAGGCCGTGCTCCACGCCCGCGTAGCCCAGCCGGACCGCGAGGTCGGTTCCCCGCTCGCCGGCGGCAACCACCTGGGTTCCCTCGAAGTGCTCGAAACGGACGTCCCATAACCAGGACAGGTCCTCCCCGTCGGGAACCCGGCCGTTGACCGAGATCACCACACCGGCCGCGGTCTTGTCGATCATCGACAGCGCCTCCTGCCACCCGGCCGGGTTCTTGGCCAGCAGCAGCCGTACGGTGTGGGACCCGATCCGCACCGTGCGATAGCGCCCGGCGACCTCCTCGACGCGCTCGACGGCGGCCACGGCTGCAGCCGCCTCGGCGCCCATCGCCACCGCTGCGGCGACCGCCTGCGCCGCGTTGCCCCGGTTGACCCGGCCCGGCAGCGCCAGCCGCATCGGCAACACCAGTCCGCCCGGGCCGTACAGGTACTCGTCGTCGGTCCACCAGTCCGGGGCTGGGCGCGTGAAATCCGTTCCGGTCGAGTGCCATTGGGTTCCCTGGCGCTCGATCACCTCACCGCTGCGAGGGCAGCTCACCGAGTCACCCGACCAGCTCCCGCCCGCGCTCACCCACACCACCCGGGGACAGTCGTAGGCCGCCGAGGCCATCAACACGTCGTCGCAGTTGGCGACTACGACGGCGTCGGGATGGCGGGCAAGCCCGGAACGCAGCGTCCGCTCGATCGTGTTGATCTCACCCACCCGGTCGAGTTGGTCGCGCGAGAGGTTGAGCAGGACGACGACGGCGGGTGTGACGGCGTCGGCGACGTGCGGAACGTGCATTTCGTCGACCTCAAGGGCGGCCAGGCCCGCATCGCGGTCCGCGGCAAGGGCCGCCACCAGGCCGGCGTCCATGTTCGCGCCCTCGCCGTTGGTCGCCACCGATCCGCCCGGGGTGAGGGTCCCCAGCGCCGCCGCCACCATGCGGGTGGTGGTGGACTTCCCGTTGGTGCCGCTCACGACGACCGTGCGGCGGCCGGCACCGAGTTGGCCCAGTAGGGAGCGGTCCAGGCTCATCGCGACCAGTCCGCCGATCATCGCCCCCGCCCCCCGGCCGGTCACGCGGGAGGCCCATCGGGCCACCGCACCCACTGCCAGCGCCGCGCGCCCGCGCGCGGTGACCTTCCGGCTGGGCATGGCAGGTGAGTGTATGCCGGACCGCTCCCGGCCCCGCCGACAGGAAGATGCTCCCGGCCTCCGCCGGCAGGAGGATCATGGGCGTCCTCCGCCGACACAGCGGCGATGTGCCGGGCGCTGTCGGGGACGCGTGCCATCCTGGCCCCTGTGAGCACCACCTGGGGACGCCCGGCCCGTGAGGACGGCGACGGCTGGGTGGTCGTGGACGTGGAGACCTCTGGTTTCCGGCCCGGCCAGGCCCGGGTACTCAGCATCGCCGCGCTGGCCATCGACGCCCGGGGAGGTGTGGAGAACTCGGTGGTGAGCCTGCTCAACCCCGGAGTCGATCCCGGACCGACCCACGTCCACGGCCTTACCGCCGAGTTGCTCGAGGACCAGCCCACGTTCGCCGAGATTGCCGCCGATCTGGCCGACCTGGTGCACGGTCGGACCCTGGTGGCCCACAACGCGGCCTTCGACTATTCGTTCCTGATCGCCGAGGCCGAGCTCGCCCGGACCGCCCTGCCGGTCGACAGTGCGATGTGTACGGTGGAACTCGCGCGCCGGCTGGATCTCGGGCTGGCGAACCTCCGCCTGGAAACCCTTGCGCGGCACTGGGACATCCCCCAGAACCGGGCCCACGACGCGTTCGACGACGCGCTGGTTCTCTCCCGCGTGCTGATGCCGGCCCTGGAGCGTGCCCGGGAGCGCGATCTGTGGCTGCCGGTCCGGCCGCTGACCCGCAGGTGCTGGCCCAACGGCCGGGTCACCCACGACGAGTTGCGGCCGTTGAAGGCCATGGCGTCGCGGTTGGCGTGCCCCTACCGGAACCCGGGCCGGTACGAGCGCGGTGCGTCGCTGGTGCAGGGGATGCGGGTGGCGCTGTCGGCTGAGGTGAACAGGACCCACGAGGAACTCGTGGAGCGGATCCTGCACGCCGGCCTGGCGTATACCGAGACCGTCGGCCCGGACACCTCGCTGGTGGTGTGCAACGAGACCGCCCCGGCTCGCGGGAAGGGATATCAGGCGCGGGAACTCGGGGTCCCGACGCTGTCCGACGAGCAGTTCATCCGAGGTGCCGCCGAGGTCGCCGGCGGGCGCGTCGTCGAGGATTTCGTGGAGTCGGTGGACCAGGGCCGCCAGTTCGTGCTGTTCTGAGGGTCTGACACCCGGGAGGAGCCGATGACCACCGAGCGGTTCGAATTCCCCAACGCCGAAGGCCAGACGCTGACCGCGCTGCTGCATTCGCCGCCCGGCGAACCGGGCAACTACGCGCTGTTCGCGCACTGCTTCACCTGCAGCAAGGACAGCCGTGCGGCCAAGTGGATCTCCGACGCACTGGCGGCCCGCGGGATCGCTGTGTTGCGCTTCGACTTCACCGGACTGGGTTCCAGCGAGGGCGAGTTCGCCAACACCGACTTCTCCTCGAACATCGCCGATCTGGTCTGCGCCGCCGACCATCTGCGCGCCACCGGGCGGGCGCCCGCCCTGCTGATCGGGCACAGCCTCGGCGGCGCCGCGGTGCTGGCCGCGGCGGCCCGCATCCCCGAAGTCGAGGCGGTGGTGACCATCGGCGCGCCGTCGGACCCCGGCCACGTGACCAAACTCTTCCGCGACCAGATCGCGGACATCCGCGAACACGGCGAGGGCGAGGTCAGCCTGGGCGGGCGGGTCTTCCGCATCCGGCGGGACTTCCTCGACGACGTCGCCGAGCATCGCCTGCTCGTCGATGTCGCGACATCGAACAAGGCCCTGCTGATCATGCACGCGCCCACCGACCAGGTGGTGTCGATCGACAATGCGAGCAGGATCTTCACCGCGGCGCGGCACCCGAAGAGCTTCGTCGCCCTCGACGGTGCCGACCACCTGCTCTCCCGGCGGACCGACGGCCACTATGCCGGCGAGGTCATCGCGGCGTGGTCCCGGCGCTATCTGCCGGTGCTCCGGGGACCGGAGGTGCCACCCGGCGAGGTGGTGGTCACCGAGACCGGCCGGGGCCGCTTCGAGCAGTCCGTCTCGATGGGGGCCCACCGTCTGGTGGCCGACGAACCCGTGGACGTCGGCGGGCTCGACACCGGGCCGTCGCCCTACGACCTGCTGCTGGCCGCGCTGGGAACCTGCACCTCGATGACGCTGCGGCTCTACGCCGAGCGGAAGGGGCTGACCCTGGACACTGTCTCAGTGCTGTTGCGCCACAGCAAGATCCATGCCGCAGACTGCCGGACCTGCGAGACCGGCCAGGGCCAGATCGACCGGATCGAGCGGATCATCACCCTCGAGGGGGATCTGGACGACGCCCAGCGCTCCCGGTTGCTGGAGATCGCCGACAGGTGTCCGGTGCACCGCACACTCACCTCCGAGGTGGACATCCCGACCACGCTCGGCGGCTAGGCCCGGGCGGCCCGGTTCACCGCCGACACGACCGCCCGCAGCGACGCCGTGGTGATCGAGGTCGCGATCCCCACGCCCCACACCGTCCTGCCGGCGACGGAGGCCTCCACGTACGCCGCCGCGGCGGCCTCCTGACCGGCCGACATGGCGTGTTCGGAGTAGTCGAGCACGTTCACCTCGATGCCGACCCCGGCGAGCGCGTCGACGAACGCCGCAAGCGGGCCGTTGCCCTCGCCCCTGATGTCGGTCTCGACGCCGTCGAGGTTCACGGTGGCCTCGATCACGTCGATCCCGCCGTCGACCTCCGATCCGATGACCCGCTGGCGGATGCGCTCCAGGGGCCGGACCGGCGCGAGGTACTCGTCGGCGAAGGCGTCCCACATCTCCTTGCTCGACACCTCGCCGCCCTCTCCGTCGGTGATCCGCTGGATGACCTGGCTGAACTCGATCTGCAGGCGCCGTGGCAGTGCCAGCCCATGGTCGGCCTTCATGATGTAGGCCACCCCGCCCTTGCCGGACTGGGAATTCACCCGGATCACGGCTTCATAGGTACGCCCGACGTCCTTGGGGTCGATCGGCAGATAGGGAACCTGCCACACGAGGTCGGCCTCGTCCCGGTCCTCCTGGTCGGCGGCGACCTTCATGGCGTCGAGGCCCTTGTTGATCGCGTCCTGGTGGCTGCCCGAGAACGCGGTGTACACCAGGTCCCCGCCATAGGGATGACGCTCGGGCACCGGCAGTTGGTTGCAGTGCTCCACGGTTCGGCGGATCTCGTCGATGTTGGAGAAGTCGATCTGCGGGTCGACGCCACGGGAGAACAGGTTCAATCCGAGGGTGACCAGGCAGACGTTGCCGGTGCGCTCGCCGTTGCCGAACAAGCACCCCTCGATCCGGTCCGCGCCGGCCTGATAGCCCAGTTCGGCGGCGGCCACGGCGGTTCCGCGGTCGTTGTGCGGATGCAGGCTGAGGATGATCGAGTCACGCCGGTCGAGGTTGCGGCTCATCCACTCGATGGAGTCGGCGTAGACGTTTGCGGTGGTCATCTCGACCGTGGCCGGCAGGTTGACGATCAGCGGCCAGGCGGGCGTCGGTCCGATCACTTCGGTCACCGCGTCGCACACCTCCCTGGCGTAGGCCAGTTCGGTGCCGGTGTAGGACTCCGGGGAGTACTCGTAGCGCCACCGGGTGCCGGGGTGGCGGTCCGCCTCCTCGAGGCATTTGCGCGCGCCGTCGGTGGCGATCCGCTTGACCTCCTCGCGGTCGGCCCGGAAGACCACCCGTCGTTGCAGGATCGAGGTGGAGTTGTAGAAGTGGACGATCGCGTTCGGCGCGCCG
>CAYXOM010000473.1:0-3003 GCA_964466565.1 uncultured Mycobacterium sp. | reverse complement strand
CGGGTCCCGTGTCCGGTCAGTCTGCCACCCGCGGGGCCCCGCCCGGCACCCCAGGGCGCGCGGGCGTGCCAAAGGATGAGCGCCCGGGCGCAGGCGGGACTACGCTTTCAACAGCGGTTCCGACCCCCCACCGGCAGCATCAGGGAGGCCCCATTGTGAGTACCATCGAGCAGGTCCGAGAAACCGGGATCCATCAGAGCCGCAAGCTGCTCACCGCGATCCCCGGACCCCGGTCGACCGAACTGGGCGACCGCCGAAGAGCGGCGGTGTCCAGCGCCGTCGGGGTGACCATGCCGGTGTTCGCCGCCCGGGCCGCTGGCGGCGTCCTCGAAGACGTCGACGGCAACCGGTTCATCGACCTGGGATCGGGGATCGCGGTCACCACGATCGGGAACTCCTCGCCGCGGGTGGTCGAAGCGGTTCGCGATCAGGTCGGCGACTTCACCCACACCTGTTTCATGGTGACCCCCTACGAGGAGTACGTCGCGGTCTGCGAGCACCTCAACCGGCTCACACCGGGGTCCTTCGAGAAGCGCACGGCCCTGTTCAACTCCGGCGCCGAGGCGGTGGAGAACGCGATCAAGGTGGCCCGCTCGCACACCGGCCGAACCGCGGTGGTGGCCTTCGACCACGCCTACCACGGCCGGACCAACCTGACCATGGGGCTGACGGCCAAGTCGATGCCCTACAAGAGCGGCTTCGGCCCCTTCGCCCCGGAGATCTATCGGGCGCCGATGTCCTACCCCTACCGTGACGGCCTGATCGACAAGGAGTGGGCCACCAACGGCGAACTCGCCGCGCAGCGGGCGCTGACCATGATCGACAAGCAGGTCGGCGCCGCCAACCTCGGGGCCGTCATCATCGAACCGGTGCAGGGCGAGGGCGGCTTCATCGTCCCGGCACCGGGATTCCTGCCGGCGCTGCGGTCCTGGTGCACCGACAACGGCGTGGTTTTCATCGCCGACGAGGTACAGAGCGGTTTCGCGCGCACCGGTCAGATGTTCGCGTGCGAGGACGAGGGCATCGAACCCGACCTGATCGTCACGGCCAAGGGCATCGCCGACGGCCTGCCCCTGTCGGGAGTGACCGGGCGGGCGGAGATGATGGACGCTCCGCATGTCAGCGGCCTCGGCGGCACCTACGGCGGCAACCCGCTGGCCTGCGCGGCGGCGCTGGCCACCATCGAGACCATCGAACTCGACGGCCTGCTCGACCGCGCCCGCGAGATCGAACGCCTCATGAAGGACCGGCTCGGACGGATTCAGGCCGACGACGACCGAATCGGCGACGTCCGCGGGCGCGGCGCCATGATCGCCGTCGAACTGGTGGAATCCGGCACCGCCGACCCGGACCCGCAGCTGGCGAAGTCGCTGTGCGCGGCCGCTCACGCGCAGGGGGTGATCGTGCTGAGCTGCGGCACCTTCGGCAACGTGCTGCGCTTCCTGCCGCCGCTGACCATCAGCGACGAGCTGCTCGACGAGGGACTCGACGTGCTGACCGACATCCTCGCCACACTGTGACCCCCCGCGCCGACGTCCGACGAGGAGAGCGCCCGTGAGCAGGTACGCCGTCGTCAACCCGGCAACCGGCCAGGTGGAACGGGAGTACCCGACGGCCACCGACGCCGACATCGAGGGGGCGCTAGCCGCGGCCGAGAGCGCCTACCGCCAGTGGTCCAGGAGTTCGACGGTGGCCCAGCGGGCGGCTCTGATCAAGAAGGTCGCCCAGCTGCACACCGAGCGCCGGGAGAAACTCGCCGAGATCATCAACCGCGAGATGGGCAAGACACTCGAGCAGTCCCTGGGCGAGGTCGACTTCAGCGCGGCGATCTATGACTACTACGCCGACAACGCCGAGAAGTTCCTCGCCGACGAGCCGATCGACCTGCTCGACGGCGAAGGCAGCGCGGTGATCCGGCGTGGCCCGGTCGGGGTGCTGCTGGGCATCATGCCGTGGAACTACCCCTACTACCAGGTGGCCCGCTTCGCCGGACCCAACCTGGCGCTGGGCAACACGATCGTGCTCAAGCACGCCCCGCAGTGCCCGGAGTCCGCCGAGGCCATCCAGCAGATTTTCAACGACGCCGGGTTCCCCCGGGGCGCCTACGTCAACGTCTACGCGACCAACGACCAGATCGCCCACGCCATCGCCGACCCGAGGGTCCAGGGCGTGTCGCTGACCGGTTCGGAGCGCGCGGGCGCGGCCGTGGCCGAGGTCGCCGGGCGCAACCTCAAGAAGGTGGTGCTCGAACTCGGCGGGTCGGATCCGTTCATCGTGTTGAGCACCGACGACCTCGACGCCACCGTCGACGCCGGCGTCGCGGGCCGCTTCGAGAACACCGGCCAGGCCTGCAACGCCGCCAAACGCTTCATCGTCCTGGCCGACCTCTACGACGACTTCGTCAGCCGGTTCACCCAGAAGGTGATGGAGACCGCCGACGGCCTGCCGCCGCTCTCCTCGACTGCCGCCGCGGAACGACTCGCCGAACAGATCGACCAGGCCGTCGCCGACGGCGCCCAGCTGGTGTCCACCGGCGAACGCAACGGCGCCTTCTTCCCGCCCGGGGTGCTCACCGGTGTCTCGCCCACCTCGCCCACCTACCGGGAGGAACTGTTCGGCCCGGTCGCCACCGTGTACAAGGTGGACTCCGAGGACGAGGCCGTGCAGGTGGCCAACGACACCCCGTTCGGCCTGGGGTCGTACGTGTTCACCACCGACCCCGAGCAGGCCAGGCGAGTCGCCGACAAGATCGACGCCGGGATGGTGTTCATCAACGCCGTCGGCGCCGAGGGTGTCGAATTGCCGTTCGGCGGGGTCAAGCGCTCCGGTTTCGGCCGCGAACTGGGCCGGTTCGGCATCGACGAGTTCGTCAACAAGAAACTCATCCGCACCATCCGCTGACCGTGGGGCCGGCCGGAGCAGACCGCATTTCAGTCGAAGAGCGCGGGGCTGCCCCCGCCCCCCCCCCCCCCGGGCGCGGGGGGGGGCCCGAGGGGGGGGGGG
>CAYXOM010000472.1:0-2711 GCA_964466565.1 uncultured Mycobacterium sp. | reverse complement strand
GGCGGGGGGGGGGGGGGGGGGGGGGGGGGGGGGCGGGGGGGCGGCGCCGCTGCCGCTGCTGGTCGCCACGCTGATCGCCGGCACGGCGGTCGACTTCCTGGGCCGGCGCCGGGTGGCGATGCTCGCCGACGGCCTCTCGGGGCTGTCCGTCGCGGCGATCCCGGTGCTGGCGGCGACCGCGGGCCCGCAGGTGCTCAACACCGCGGTGCTCGCCGGGCTGGCGGTGCTCGGGGCGTTCTTCGACCCGGCCGGGATGACCGCACGGATGTCGATGCTCCCCGAAGCCGCCGCCCGGGCGCGCTGGACGCTGGATCAGACCAACAGCGGATACGAGGCGGTGTTCAACCTCGCCTACATCACCGGCCCAGGAATCGGCGGGCTGCTGATCGCCACGATCGGCGCGATCAACACGATGTGGGTCACCGCCGGGCTGTTCGGGTTGTCCATCCTGACCATGGGGGTGCTTCGGCTGGCCGGCGCCGGCCGGCCCGCTCCCGAGGCCGGGTCGCCTGGAGTGCTCGCGGGCATGGTCGAGGGCCTGCGGTTCGTCTGGCACAACAAGGTCCTGCGCACCCTGGGTCTGATCGACCTGGCGGTCACCGGGCTGTACCTGCCGATGGAGAGCGTGCTGTTCCCCAAGTACTTCTCCGACCGCAACGAACCCGCGCAACTGGGCTTCGTGCTGATGGCGCTGTCGATCGGCGGGCTGGTCGGCGCGCTGGGCTGGACGGCGCTCTCCCGCATCGCCAGCCGGCGCGCCACGGTGATCACGGCGACCCTGACGTTCGGGGCGGCCGCAGTGGTCATCGGCGTGCTGCCGCCGCTGCCGTTGATCCTGGTGCTCTCGGCGGTCGTCGGCCTGGTCTACGGGCCGATCGGGCCGATCTACAACTCGGTGATGCAGACCCGGGCGCCCGAACACCTGCGCGGCCGCGTGGTCGGGGTGATGACGTCGATGGCCTATGCCGCCGGTCCCGTCGGCTTCGTGGTGGCCGGCCCCCTGGTCGACGCGTTCGGACTCACCGCAGCGTTCCTGGCGCTCGCCGTGCCGATCGTGATGCTCGGGCTGGCCTGCCCGTGGATCCCCGCGCTGCGGGAACTGGACGCCGGCCCGCCGACCTAGGATGGCGGCCATGGACGTCACGGGCCTGGCCGCCGAGTTGGGCGCCGGCGTCGTGGTGACCGACCCCGACATCCTCGCCTCCTACCGCCACGACCGCGCGATGGACCCGGCCGCGGGCACCCCGTTGGCGGTTGTCCGGCCGACGACGACCGCGCAGGTGCAGGCAGTGCTGCGCTGGGCCAGCGCGCATCGGGTCCCGGTGGTTCCCCGAGGGATGGGCACCGGGCTGTCCGGCGGGGCGACGGCTGTCGACGGCGGCATCGTGTTGTCGACCGAGAAGATGCGGGAGATCACCGTCGATCCGGTGACCCGCACCGCGGTGGTGCAGCCGGGCCTGCTCAACGCCGAGGTCAAGAAAGCCGTCGCCGAACACGGTCTGTGGTACCCGCCGGACCCGTCGTCGTATGAGATCTGCAGTATCGGCGGCAACATCGCCACCAACGCCGGCGGGCTGTGTTGCGTGAAGTACGGCGTCACCACCGACTACGTACTCGGCCTGCAGGTGGTGCTCGCCGACGGCACCGCGGTGCGCCTCGGCGGCCCGCGCCTGAAGGACGTCGCCGGGCTGAGCCTGACCAAGCTGTTCGTCGGCAGCGAGGGCACCCTGGGGATCGTCACCGAGGCGACGCTTCGGCTGCTGCCGCCGCAACGAACCAGCGCGACCGTCGTCGCCACCTTCGACTCGGTGGAGGCCGCGGCCGGCTCGGTGGTGGCCATCACCGGCCTGATCCGCCCCTCGATGCTGGAGTTCATGGACGGCGTCGCCATCAACGCCGTCGAGGACAAGCTGCGGATGGGCTTGGACCGCAACGCCGCGGCGATGATGGTCGCGGCCTCCGACGATCGCGGCCCGGCCGGCGCGCAGGACGCCGAGTTCATGGCTCAGGTGTTCACCGAAGCCGGTGCCACGGAGTGCTTTTCGACCGACGACCCCGACGAGGGCGAGGCCTTCGTCGCGGCCCGCCGCTACGCCATCCCGGCGGTCGAGGCCAAGGGCTCGCTACTCCTGGAGGACGTCGGGGTGCCGCTGCCGCGGCTGGCCGACCTGGTCGGCGGGGTGGCCAAGATCGCCGCCGACGCCGGGCTGACGATCTCGGTGATCGCCCACGCCGGGGACGGCAACACCCACCCGCTGATCGTCTACGACCCCGCCGACGCGGCCATGACCGAACGCGCCAACAAGGCCTTCGGCGACATCATGGACCTCGCCGTGGGGCTGGGCGGCACCATCACCGGCGAGCACGGGGTGGGCCGGCTGAAGAAGCCCTGGCTGGCCGGGCAGCTGGGGCCGGAGGCGATGGAACTCAACCGGCGGATCAAAGCGGCACTGGACCCCGAGGGCATCCTCAACCCCGGCGCGGTCGTCTGAGGCGGCCCCGGCGGCACTGTTGACAGCGCGGCGGCGCTGTCGTAAGCACGACACATGCCCACCGACGTGTCCCAGGCCGCGCGCTTCGAACTGCGATCGGGAGCGACCTGGGCCGATCCCTGGCCGATGTACGCCGCGCTGCGCGAGCACGACCCCGTGCACCACGTCGTGCCCGCCAACGAGGCCCACGACTACTACGTGATGTCGCGGCACGCCGAC